>CAMGTS010000033.1 GCA_946062035.1 uncultured Bacteroidales bacterium | reverse complement strand
CTCAGCCTGGGCCATTTGGCGTGTACCCTCAGCAAGTGAGTCCGCCATTTTATTATAGGAGGCGACCAAAGAACCGAGGTCGTCGTCCTTGTCATAGTTGATATGCTCCGGCTTGTCCGAAATATTCATCGCCAGCATTTTCTCGCTAATCTGATATAGCGGCCTTGTGATTGAAGTTGAGATCGCATGCACCAGGAACAATGCGAGAATGAGCAGCAATATACTGATATTGATGATTGTAGCTACCACAGACGATATGTCTCCGCTTAAATTGGAGTATTTTGCGAAGAACGGGATATTGACGATCGCTATAAGTTTTCCGTTGTCGTTGAATATTGGAGAGTACAACGAGAAATAATCGATACCACCTGCATTTTCTTTATTGATAACCTGACTTCTTGTGTTGAAAATAAGATCCGAGTATGCCGCGGCGTTCATTCTTGAAGAGAGGATATATTTTTGGAACAGCTCCTGCTTAGTTGAGCGTATAAGTTTTCCATGGGGATCGTAGATATTTATGTCACAACGGGTTTCATTGGCAAGACGGTCCATCGCCTGGAACATGTCGTTAGAATTGATGTCAGTATAACTCGAAGCGTAGGTACAATATTGTGCAATCGCCTTGTGCACGGTCTGTATCTTATCATCCAACGAGCTGAACAGATTGGACTTATAGTAATTGATACTAAACCATACGCTGCCCATTCCCGCCGCCACAAGGGAGACGACAAGAAGAGCGGTAATCAATGAATTCATCTTTTTCCTCAAAGACCGCTTCACCTTACGGCTCTTTGGAACAGAGAACTTCATCCATCGTCCTGATCTTCTCAATACGAGCGCAAGGAAGAAAAATCCGCACAGGAAAAGTATCAGGTATGAAAGACTGACTATATATGGGAATATCGTTCTTCCCGGACGTGATATTACGACTATATCGTCATCCGAAACCTTATGGACAAAATGTACATACGACTCCTTCCTCATCACAGTTTCACCATCGTCAATCGCACCGAGGAACACAGGATAATCGTAAGCGCCGTCATAGAAAATCAACCGGCCCGCATTATACTTCGCAAACGAATAGTTCGCAGGCATTGAGAGATTGCTATTTTGGCTATAATCAGAGAGTTCAGACGGATATCCGGCAGGCTTGTCCACGAACCGGGGATTGATAGTCATGTACAAATTAATTTCATTGTCGCCTGTCTGATAATGAAATACACCGATATAACCGACCCTGTCGTTATAATTGCTCAGATAGAAGAAATTGCTTCCTTCCGCTATCGGAACGGCGTTGTGCTGATTCAGGACAGCGTCGAAATATCCTTGACAATCCACGACCATCTGCCCCATCTGCAGACTTTCGTTCGGCCTGCAAAGGGTAAGGTTGATAATATATTTCTGCCTGATATTCTGGAAGTAAAGTTCTGAGAACCTCTGCTCGAGCATCTTCAGGTTTTCGCTCGGCTGGGTCATCATTACGGGTGTTATCGGGTCTTTCGCTAACTTAGCCTCTATAGCCTTGAGTTCCAGCTCAAGACTCAAGTCTCGTTCCACAGAGACCCTGTTTGCGGCAAGACGGCTCCAACTCTTCTCCTTGGCGAAACTCAGATATGCTACAGTCGATAATATGTAGACCGAAACGGCCAGTATATATGCGAACGTATTCTTTTTATTAAACAGGAACCGCACTCTTGCCACCATTGAAAGACACATCTGGCACAAGAGCATCAGTACAAAAAAGAGCAACGCATACGAGACATAGCATAGCAGAGAGTACAGACTTAGTTCCGTAATCCTGTAAAGCTCAACGACAATCGAAGAGTTGACTACAAGCGAACGGAGCGTAAAGTTGATATAACAGAAAAACGCTACCGGAATCAGCGAAACCGCAAAAATCAGAATTCCCTTTTTCCAACCATGCCTATGTCTGACAAAGTTTAAAAAAGAACGCCTTATGGTGTATACACCTATCCCTAACAAAGAGATATACAGGTTTATGAAGAGAAGCGTACCCAATGAAGAGAACACCGCATTGTCAGCATATAGGGACGGAGAGAAGAATTCAACGCTATCGCTCACATAAGTACCTAATCTACAGGAAATTATGCCAACCAACGTTATTCCCGCAAAATATATTCCGAAAGCCCACGCCCTTTTTTTCCTGTTTAGAAACACTATCAATGTCAGAAAAGCGAATGCGACCGCAAGCCAGCTCAGCGTAGTGACGTTCATTGTCTGCTTGGTCGAGACATCCTCGCTCAGAGTGAACAGCGGTTCACCGTTCTTGCCGGATATAACCACATCCCCGCCATCTTCTACCAGACCCAACTCCATTTCCTTGGCCAATTTCAGTTTTTTGGAAACCCCTTGTTTCGAGCGCACCAACAGACCTGCGATTATCTTCTGATCTCCTCTGCTATATTTTTTCACAACGTACCACGATGTACCTACATTCACAAACCTCTCTTTTACAGAGAGATAAGAAAAAGGAGAAGAAAATCTGTTCTGAACGTCAAGGTAATGAGGCCTGTATGTGTGTGTCGTCCTTTCGACATCAACATCTATTTCGTCATTCCCTATCGGAAACTGATTCGCCCAAGATTGAAGAGTGTCCGCTACATAGCGATAGATAACCATATCACTCGGAAACTCCTTAAGTTCCATCCACACAGTATCAGGTAATTCAAAAGCTTGATTCACAAACTTTTCAAGAATCGCTTGCCTCTTATGTATTATTTTCTGCAAACGTGCGGCCTCGCTTGATATCGATGCGTTGTGAGGATTGATAGAGAGCGCAAGTATCGAGAGGATCAGCGTCATCGCGGCGAAAACCCCGACAGCCCATTCCCTCATAAATCGCATTGCACTATGGATCAAATTACTCATGGTGATACTGTTCTCCTCTCATTATAGTAAAGGCCCTGTATAGTTGTTCTATAAAAAACAATCTTACAAGTTGATGCGAAACCGTCATGTCCGAAAGGGAAAGTTTCTCATTGGCTGCCGCATACACCTCTTCCGAAAAACCATACGCACCGCCTATGACAAAGAAAATCTCCTTAGCGTCACCTGACAGGTTCATTCTCTTCTGCAAATGCGACGCCCATTTCAAAGAGGTGAACTTCTCGCCCCGCTCATCGAGCAAAACGACATGGGGAGCCACCCTGCACTTCTTCAACTCTTTGATAATCAGTTCTCCCTCTTTTTGTTTTATCTTTTCTTTCGACAGGGCGGAAACATTCTTCAGGTCAGGAATATAAACAGTAGAGTACCTACAGTAGTGACCCAACCTCTCCTCATACATCGCCATCCCCTTCTCAACAAATTGAAAAGTCGTTTTGCCTATACATAGCAGCGTGATTTTCATGGTCTGTCCTCTCTTAGCCTTTGCGTTTCAACAACTAAAAATACCTCTTTCACAAAAGTAAATAATTTTGCCCAACATGGCTTGATTTTTGCTGATTTTCGCCCTTGCAAACGTTTAACAATGAGGGGAAAAAGTTTCATAATAATTTTCTTGGCGCTGACAGCCGCTGTTCTGAACGCTCCGTTTTCACATGCGGGAGAGCGGTCCGCTGTGATTCAGCCATCAAAGGGAGATGTCTTTGTCCCTATCGCAAAGTATATCAGAAACGGTGATGCGGAAAAGCTTTCAGCCTGGTTCGCCGACAATATCGAGATAGCCATACTTGGTGAACACTCTGAATGCAGTAAGGCACAGGCAAGGCAGATAATGAAGAAATTTTTCGCTCAGTATTCGCCAAAAAGTTTCACCATCATACACAAAAGCGGAAGTGTCCCGATGAAGTACGCTATCGGCCATCTTAACGCCGGTGCCGAATCATTCTACGTCATTCTGCTTATCAATATCCACAAATCGAGGGCGGAGCTTGTAAGAATCAGAGTTGAAGAGGCGGCGGAATAGTTGTTAACTTTGCCATTGGTATTCTATATAACGACTTATAATGAAAGTACTTATTATTGACGATGAAAAGAGCATACGTCTTGCTCTCAAGGACATATTGGAAGACGAAGGACACGAGGTCGAGCTTGCGGAGGACGGAAAGAAGGGACTTGACATGGCGACCTCATCGCAGTACGACGTGATTTTCTGCGATATTAAAATGCCCGGCATGGACGGCATAGAGGTATTGGAGAAGATGGTTGAGCAGGGAGTCGACTCTTCTATCGTCATGATTTCCGGACACGGAGATATCGAGACAGCGGTAGAATGCCTGAAAAAGGGAGCTTATGACTTTATACAGAAACCGTTGGATCTCAATAGAATTCTGATTACGGTCAAGAACGCTCACGACAAGACATCGATCATCAAGGAGAACAAGACCCTCAAAAAGAAAATAGCCGGCGGCAACAATTATGAAATCATAGGCGAATCAAAACCTATCGCCATGATCAAGGAGATGATTGACAAAGTCGCTCACACCGACGCAAGGGTACTTATCACCGGTTCGAATGGTACAGGAAAAGAGCTTGTTGCCCGTGCGTTGCATGCCCAAAGCAGCAGAGCGTCTATGCCTTTCATAGAGGTAAACTGCGCCGCAATACCATCAGAACTGATTGAGAGTGAGCTGTTCGGGCACGAAAAAGGAGCATTTACCTCAGCTGTCAAGCAACACAAAGGAAAATTCGAACAGGCGGAGGGGGGCACACTATTCCTTGATGAAATCGGAGACATGAGCCTTGCGGCTCAGGCGAAAGTCCTTAGGGTACTTCAAGAGAGAAAGCTCACAAGAGTCGGCAGCGACAAGGATATAGTCGTTAACGTAAGGGTAATCGCCGCAACCAATAAAAACATTCCTGAAGAGATTCAGAAAGGGAACTTCAGAGAGGATTTGTACCATCGTATCAGTGTGATTGTGATCCATGTACCGTCATTGGCCGAGAGAAAAGACGACATCCCATTACTGACGCAGTACTTTTTAAAGAAGATATGCGAGGAGAACGGGCAGCCTCTGTGCGGCATCAACAAGGACGCTATCGAAGAACTCAAAAAGCACTCATGGACAGGTAACATCCGAGAACTCAGAAACGTCGTAGAGAGACTCCTTATTCTCGGAAGCAACCCGATAACGAAGGAGGATGTCATCACATACGCATCCCCAATGTTCAAATAATCATTCGGCTGATTTATACAATACCGTCGCCGCTCCCTCTCTAAGAGAGTAGGTGCTTTGCCATATCTCTTCGACTGCGGATTTTTTGATCACTATTTTTGAGATTACAGCTCCGAGAACAATAAACCTCTCCCTGACTTTCGACATTCCTGGCATCAGCATACGCTCTGCGCTTGTAGATTTGAGAAGTTTGGAATAGAGCGCCTCGAAATCGGAAAAACTGATATTCGCCGAGGTACGTTTCCTGAGTTTTGACCGGAAGGTATCTATCTCATCCTCAGTAGCGTCCATCCCCTCCTTTTCGTTTATCGCACAGGAGAATTTATCCAAGTTGATCATGTCCCTGAATGTGTCGAAAGAGCCAGAGGAGCCGACAAGAATACGAGGAGAATACTCTTCTATAGCATCCCATAACGGTCTCAGTTCAAGCATGATATAAGTCGAAACATCCGCAAGGATATTGTCGGGTATCGGATCCGTATACTCAAATTTTTCCCTCAATCGGGCAACTCCCAACGGGAAGCTCATCTCCCATAATATATTCTCTCCGTCCGTAATGATGAACTCGACGCTTCCGCCACCGATATCCATAATAAGTTTATTCACTGACAAATCTTTGAAAACAAGCGGATTACTCAATCTCACCCCCTCAAACACAAACCGGGCCTCATCATCTCCCCCTATTATGTTTACAGTGATATCAGTCTCGGCTTTCAGATGTTCGGCCAACTCTTTTCCATTTGTGGCATCCCTGAACGCAGAAGTCGCAAACGCAAATACCGGAAGTCTTGTCCCTTCCGCCATAGAGTATTCATCTATTCTATTCCTAAGTTTTTTGAGAGCCGAAGCGGCTCTCTCAAATGCAACCGGTTTGATATTTCCGTCTGCCAAACCTGCCGCCCCTATCATGGACGGCTCCTTCACTACCTCGATGAAACGCAACCCCTCCGAAGAATTCTCCGCAATGAGCAGGTTGAACACGTTCGTACCGAGATCCAAAACGGCGAACTTATTCATTACACAAAAAATAAAGATTATTCAAACAACTATATCTCAACAGCTTGCTCAGATAATAACCTCCAACCCGAAATTTGGTTTCAGAATAGCGTTTATCCACTCTATCTCATCCTTAAGAGTCATGCTGCTGTTATCAAGTTCAATGGCATCCTTAGCCCTTGTGAGGGGATCCATTTCACGGTGAGAATCTATATAGTCTCTCTTTTTCAAAGACTCAAGGACACTCTCCAAGGTATCTGTTGTATTCCCTTTCAACTTCAACTCGTCAAATCGTCTCTGCGCACGGACATGGTCGTTGGCGACCATGAAGATCTTAAGTTCCGCTTCAGGAAAAACCGCAGTGCCGATGTCTCTTCCATCCATGACAAGTCCCTTATCCAATCCCATGGATTTCAAGAGGATATTCACATGCTCCCTGACAAACGGCACCTCTGCGATCTGGCTCACAATCGCTGAAACCGCCGAAGTCCTGATGTTTTTTTCGATGTTTTCCCCATTGAGAAAAGTTGCGCTGCTCCCGTCCGAAAGAGTCTTGAAACATAAACGCACTTTCGGAAGAACCATCTGCAAATCGCTTTTGGAGATAAAGTTTCCCTTACCGTCGATAAATCCGTTATTGTAGGCAAAATAGGCAATCGCCCTATACAGAGCACCACTGTCGCCATAGATATAACCAAGTCCTTTTGCAACGAGTTTTGCGAACGTACTTTTGCCGGTTGAAGAATAACCGTCTATCGCAATCAAGATTTTGCCGTTTGCCATATAAAAAGATTTAAGGCAAGCAAAGATACGAAAAAGAGTGGTAAACCTCTATCTTTGCCTTCGTTATGAGAATAAAAGTTGAAATAGACGAAAGGTCCGGCTTCTGCTATGGGGTCATCAGAGCTGTCAAAACAGCCGAAGATAACCTCGGAGGCAAATCAAAAAAGAATCCGCTATACTCATTGGGAGACATAGTCCACAACAGCTCTGAACTCAACAGACTGAGTGAAAAGGGATTGCATATTATCGACATGGAAGAGATGAAGAATATGCACGGGACTACTGTACTGATCAGAGCGCACGGAGAACCTCCTCAGACTTACGAATTAGCCAAGCGCAACAACATCAGGATAATCGACTGCACCTGCCCGGTAGTTCTGCAGCTCCAAAAAAAGATAGCCAAGACAGACGGACAGGTCGTGATTTTCGGAAAGCTCGGACACGCCGAAGTGAACGGACTTGTCGGAAGTTCAGGCGGAAGGGCCATCGTCATTGAGAACATGAATTCCGAAGGGTTGGAACGTATTGACTTCAAAAAAGACATAAACATCTTCTCACAGACGACAAAAGATCCGGGTGAATATCAGCAGGTTTGCGGCATCATAAACGGCAAGATGGAAGAGGGGGCGAAACTTATCGTGCACGATACGATTTGCAGACAGGTCGCAAGCAGGCACGCCCAGCTAAGTCAATTCGCAAAACAACACGATGTGATAGTATTCGTCAGCGGACAAGAAAGCTCAAACGGCAAAGTCCTTTATGAACTATGCAAAAAAAACAATTCACGGTCCTACAAGATTGAGAGCCTGCAACAGATTAAAAAAGAGTGGTTTAAGGATGGCGACACCATAGGAATATGCGGTGCGACATCCACTCCCAAATGGCAGCTGACCTCGTGTGCGCGATTTTTGAAAATTACCCTAAATAACTATATTTGCAGCACTTTATTCAAATTTATTTATGGCAACTACAGGCGATTTTAAAAACGGTATTTTTTTCCTATTTAATGATCATCCTTGTCAACTTATTTATTTTCAGCATGTTAAACCAGGCAAGGGTAATACTATCGTAAGAACCAAATTCAAGGATCTTTCTACAGGCAAGCTTCTTGAACACACATACGGTGCAGGTGAAAGAATCGACCTCGTTACTGTTGAGAGACGACCTTATCAGTTCCTTTACGCTGACGAGACAGGTTACAACTTCATGCACACAGAGACTTTCGAGCAGATTCACCTTGATAAAGATTTTGTAGACAATGCGGATCTTATGAAAGAGGGCCAAAGCGTCGAAATGATGGTTTGGGCTGACAATGAAGAGATTCTGACTTGCGAACTTCCTACCTATGTCGAGTTGGAGGTTACGTACACCGAACCTGCCGTTAAGGGCAACACCGCGTCTGCCAACGCAATGAAAGAGGCTACTCTTGAGACAGGAGCTAAGATCATGGTTCCTCTCTTCATCAACACAGGTGAGAAAATCAATGTGAAAGTTGAAGACCGTACTTACGGAGAAAGAGTCAAGTAATGCGAGGCATTATTTCGTTTGAGTTAAAAGGTCGTCTTTCAATAGGGCGACTTTTTTTGTGCCCGTTTTTTTGTACATTGTAAGCTGATTTCGCTAAACTAAAACAATATGAAAAGAGTAGCATGCCCGGCAATGTATATAGTTGCCGCCGTATTAATGTTTGTAAGTGCAGCTGTATCAACAAGCTGCGACAATTCAAAAACCAACTCCACATTGGATTCGCTCTCAACCGCAAACAAGGTTGACGTAGAGGTATTGGATGAACTTATCGAAAACGGCAAATTTTCCGATGCCAACAAAATTCTCGATGGTGTCGAGAAACTTGGCGGCCTTACCGCCGAAGACAGATACAATATCGCATTTGAGAGGGATAAAATGCAGCGTATGCTGAAAGAATTCTCAAGAACCGATGAAGATGTCATTCCTTATATCAAGAAATATATGCCGGATGTTACTGACGCTCAGCTTGATGAATGGAGAGCGTCCGGCGCTTTGGAGTGCAAGGTAATTGATGGCAAGAGGCTATACTTCAACAAGGGTCCACGTAATCTGTTCCGACTTGTTCCGGAATGTGTTGAGGCTTATGAAAAAGTCGAGGGCAAAGCGACAGGTACAACAGGCGAATACTTAGCGACTTATCTTCCGAATGTTATCGAGACGGCTGTAAAGAAACAGTCGGGCGATGGTGCGGACACTCCGCTTGCGACAATTCAGAAAAATTCATTCGTAAATCCTCAGACTTTCACAGTCAGGGTGCTTATGAGAGTCATGCCTGACGCTGTTCCTGCTGGAGAGGTTGTAAGAATGTGGCTTCCTTACCCGAGACAGAGAGTAAAGCATCAGAATATCAGTTTAAACAAAGTTTTCACAGGGTATAATTCAAATTACACCGACCACCCTACCCCGATGACAAACGCTCAGTCCCAGATGATTGAAGTGCCGTCTATCATTACCGACGGCACGGTTCCTACAGGTTTCGCGGAGGAGACAGGATTAAAGTCAGAACCTTTCTTCGGCAACGGATACATTATATCAAGCCCTCTTGCTACCCGTCGCAGCATTTATTTCGAGATGGTTTCCAATGGCAAGGATACGCTCAAAGCCGGCTATGAGCTGACTTTCACTTCATACAACCAATATTTCGCAAACC
>CAMGTS010000032.1 GCA_946062035.1 uncultured Bacteroidales bacterium | reverse complement strand
CAAACATCCGACTAAAAGAGGGTCGGCATCACATCCAACGCCCCTTCGAGATTCAGAAGATACTCCTTCGCCTCCAAACCTCCGCTATAACCGGTCAGGCCGCCGTTACTGCCTATTATACGGTGGCATGGAACAAAAATACTGATCGGATTTGATGCCAAAGCGCTTGCCACAGCCCTAATGGCGGATGGTTTGCCCATCATCACGGAGAATTCAGAATAGGAGACTGTAGTGCCGTAAGGTATTTTAAGAAGTTCCATCCAGACAAAAGACCTGAACTGCGTCCCCGTAAATATGAGTCGTTGTGAAAACTCTTTACGTTTTCCGGAAAAATATTCATCAAGCTCACCCGTCGCTTTTCTAAGGGTGCGGCTGAATTTTATCCTTGCTTCCGAAGAGAGCACTTCCGAAACATGTAGTAACGATGCAAGTCTCATAGGCTCAGTGTTGTCGCCCATCCAATCACACAGACAGACAGCACCGTCGAACTCACCCAAAAGAAGTTTTCCGCAAGGCGATTTGTATATGTACGTATTTATCATAGACAAACAGACTTTGTAAATTTACCACTTTTCTGTTTTCTTTTCTAATTTTGCGCGGTTTTTAATAGTATTAATGGTAAATATTATGAGAAGAAAGATTGTTGCCGGAAACTGGAAAATGAACACCACAGTTCCGGAAGGTTTGAAACTTGTTGAGGATATTGTAGCGAAATTAGAGGATGTACCTGCTGATGTACAGCTGATAATAAACACTCCGTTCACTCATCTTTACCCTGTAGCGGAGAGTCTGAACGGTATCAAATGCCCTGTATGCAGAGGAAAAATCGCACTTGGTGCGGAGAACTGTGCGGATAAGGAGAAAGGCGCATACACAGGAGAGGTATCAGCCGCTATGCTCGCTTCCATCAAAGGCGTGGAGTATGTAATTCTCGGTCACTCAGAGAGAAGGGAATATTATGGCGAGACAAACGCTCTCCTTTTGGAGAAGGCAAGACTCGCTTTGGCAAATGGCTTGAAAGTCATCTACTGCTGCGGTGAGGCACTTGAAGACCGTAAGGCCGGCAAGCACTTCGATGTAGTTGCGGAAGAGATCAAGAGCGTATTGTTCGAACTTACTCCTGAGCAGATGAAAAACGTAATCGTCGCATACGAGCCGATCTGGGCGATCGGAACAGGCGAGACAGCGACTAAGGAGCAGGCACAGGAGATCCACGCATTCATCCGCAAGACTTTGGCTGAGAAGTTCGGTGAACTCGCAGAGGAGACTTCAATCCTCTATGGTGGAAGCTGCAAGCCTTCAAATGCCAAGGAACTCTTCGCACAGAAGGATATTGACGGCGGCCTTATCGGCGGAGCTTCTCTCAAAGCCGATGACTTCATCGCTATAGCTAAAAGCTACTAAGCTGATATTATATAGGTTGCAGGGAAGCGGAAGGGATACTGATTAAATTTGTCTGAATCCAAAATCTGTTTAACTTTGCAGCCTGTTCGATTGCGGGTATGGCGTAATTGGTAGCCGCGCCAGACTTAGGATCTGGTGACGCAAGTCGTGGGGGTTCGAGTCCCTTTACCCGCACAACAAAAAAGCCCGGCCAAGATTTTGGCCGGGCTTTTTCTGTATGAACAACTTCTCTATTACTTCGTGTAGACAGACAAGTCAGTGTTTCTCATATCACCTGATTTCATGAACTCCTTGTGAAGCGCGAAGCATGCGTCAAGGCTGTGAGGAGTCTGACCCTTAGCGCCTATCTTAAGATAATCTCTCATCATCTCCTTGTATTCAGGGCTGACGCAGTTCTCAATGATAGTCTCAGCACGCTCTCTCGGGTTCTTTCCCCTCAAATCAGCGACTCCCTGCTCTGTAACCAAAATACTTACAGAGTGTTCGGTATGATCAACATGAGTTACCATAGGGACGATAGAGCTGATTTTGCCCTCCTTTGCGACTGAAGGGGTGGTGAAGATAGAGATATAGGCGTTTCTTGTGAAGTCGCCGGAACCTCCGATACCGTTCATCATATTCGTACCCAAAACGTGGGTAGAGTTGATGTTTCCGAAGATATCAGCCTCCAAAGCTGTATTGATCGTGATAAGTCCTAACCTTCTTACCAAGCCAGGATTGTTTGAAATCTCCTCAGGGCGGAGAACCAATTTCGGTTTAAAGAATCCGAGGTCAGCATAGATATCTCTAAGCACATCCTTGCTTACAGTAAGCGAACAACCGCTCGCGAACTTGACATGACCCTCTTTCATAAGACCGATAACGGCGTCCTGGATAACCTCGGTGTATACGTTGAACGCAGGAATATCCTTATTCTCACCCATACAACCGAGAACCGCATTCGCTACATTACCTACGCCTGACTGCAAAGGAAGGAATGAAGCAGGAATACGGCCGGCCTTCATCTCTGCGGCAAGGAAGTTAGCGACGTTCTCTCCGATCTTCGTGGTAACAGCATCAGCAGGAGCGAAGTGGCTTGTATCAGTTTCGATTGAGGTCTTGACGATTCCTACAATCTTAGCAGGATCAACCTTTACGTAAGGCTTTCCGATACGATCTCCCGGGTGGTAGATCGGAATCTCTCTACGCTCAGGCGGATCAAGAGGCTCATAGATGTCGTGGATACCACGCAACTCTTTCGGATGCTTGTCGTTTAGCTCGATGATAATCTTATCAGCGAGTCTGCAGACTGTCGGAGCGATACCTACACCGGAAGTCAGGATTATCTCACCATCCTCGGTAATGTCGGCAGCCTCTATAATCGCAGCGTCGATCTTTCCTAAGAAACCATAGCGCAAAGACTGGGCAAGCATAGACAAGTGCATGTCAAAATACTTGACTTCATCCTCATTAATGGCCTTTCTAAGGTCCTTGGTGGACTGGTATGGAGTCCTTTTGTCGATAGCGTGTGCACGAACCAAAACTCCGTCAATGAAATCTCCGGTAGAAGCTCCGGTAAAGACGCTTATTTTGAACGGACGACCCTCGTTATGTTCAGCCTCAGCCTTGGCTGCGACCGCACCTGCGACAACATGAGGACATCCGGCAGAAGTAAACCCGCTGAAACCGACTTTATCGCCGTTGTGAATGTACGATGCGGCTTCTTCTGCGCTAACAAATCTGTATGCCATAATTTTGTTAAAATTTAACTTGTATTCAACAAAGGTCGCTAATTTACAACAATTGGCAGATATTCCAAACTCAAAAACTCCGCTTATTCTTTTTCAAGGATAAATATCATCGCAAATCTTGTCAGTTTTCAAATAATTAGCGAATATTGCACCCTAAATTCAACTGAATATTAACGTATTATACACTATCTCGATGAATAAAGGCAGCAGAGGAGATGTGCTTCATGGCATACTACTTATCGTTCTATTTTCCTTTTCAGCGTTTTATATAGCGGAATTCGATTTCGTAAAAAGTCTTTCTCTGAGTCCGCTTATCGTGGGTATCATACTCGGTATGCTCTATGCGAATTCACTCCGCAACAAACTTCCTGAGACATGGGTTCCCGGCATAAAATTCTGCTCGAAGACAATCCTGAGGACAGGCGTTGTCCTCTATGGTTTCAAGCTGACATTCCAGCAGGTTCTTGATGTAGGAGTTTCGGCGATAACGATAGACTGTATTATAGTCGTGGGTACGCTTCTTCTTGGCATTCTGTTCGGAAAACTCATAAAATTAGACAGCCAGACGGCCATGATGACCGCTACAGGAAGTTCTATCTGCGGTGCTGCGGCAGTGCTCGGAGCCGAGCCTGTAGTCCGTTGCGAAGCCCATAAGACAGCGGTCGCCGTCACTACAGTCGTCATATTCGGGACATTGTCGATGTTCCTGTACCCTATCATGTACAGATTGGGATGGTTGGAAAACCTTTCCCCTCAAGGAGTAGCGGTCTATACAGGTTCTACCCTGCACGAAGTCGCACACGTTGTCGGGGCCGGTAACGCCATAGAAACAGCGGCGGTCGCAAAAGGGATATCCGATCCTGGAATTGCGGATGCGGCCACTATCACGAAGATGATCAGAGTGATGCTGCTTGCCCCCGTACTTGTCGTAATGAGCCTCTTCCTCGGAAAAGGCGGCGATGGCGGTAAAAGAAAAATCACGATCCCTTGGTTCGCATTCTACTTCCTATTGGCCATAGGTGTCAACTCTCTGCTCGGCGAGATCGGTCTGAGTGAGAAAGTTCTCACGGCAGGCAGAAACTTTATAGGCAACATAGACACCTTCCTCCTTACAATGGCGATGACGGCGTTGGGAGCCGAGACGAGTATCGACAAATTCCGTCAGGCCGGTGCGAAACCGTTCATACTTGCGTTCTTGTTGTACATCTGGCTCGTCGGCGGAGGTTATCTGCTTTGCCGCTACATGATATAGTGTCGGATTCGTACCGAACCAGGGTCATTTCCGGCGAAGTATAATCACAAGGATTACAGGAATTCCAAGCAATGCCGTCATTGTATTTATAGGGACGATAGAGCCGGTACCGGGCAGTTGCGAGGCTGTATCGGCAAGCAGCATCAAGGCCCCGCCCAAAAGTGCCGTAGCGGGTATAAGGATTCTGTGATTAGCGTCTCTGAAAATAAAACGGCAGATATGCGGGACGGCGATTCCGAGAAATCCTATAGGGCCGCAAAACGCAGTAACCGCACCTACAAGAAGTGTCGTGGAGATAAGGATTTTATTACGTATATGCCTTACATTCAGTCCTATCGAACGGGCATACTCTTCACCCGGCAGGATAGCGTTCAGATCCTTGATATTACCTACCGCCAATATCGTCCCGGCGACTACCATCAGCGCCAAAAGCGCAATCTGCATTGAATCGAGTCCAGCAAAGCTTCCCATAGTCCAAAGGACATAAGCCTTCAACGATGTCGCCGTTGATGTGTATTGCAGAAGTGTTACGACCGCACCCGCCACAAATCCTATCATCACTCCGAAAATCAGCAGGGAAAGGTTGTTTTTGACCCTGTTTGAGATATACAGGATTATCATCGTGACGGCCGAAGCTCCAAGAATAGCTGCACCGGCTGTCCCGAGAGTAGAAAACAGCGTTCCCTCCGCAAATCCTCCGAAAAGTGAAACGCCCATAAGGTATAGAGCCACCCCGACCCCCGACCCGCTGCTTACTCCAAGAATATAAGGGTCAGCCAACGGATTGCGGAAGAGGGTCTGCATCTGTAATCCGCAGACAGATAATGCAATACCGCTCAGCAGAGCGACTATCGCCTTCGGCAGTCTGAACTTGTACAAAAGATCATTGCCGATTTCGGTAGTGAAAAGTTCTTTCACAGGGAGATTGACCGAACCGAACAGCAGATCTGCCGCGAACAGGACTACGAGTAATACTCCTAAAGCATTAAAATATAGAATATTACGCTTCATCTACAGGCCGATTCACCATTAATTCTTCTTATTTCTTTGCGGGCGGTTCTTACGTACCTTCAGGAATACAAGAACCAAAAGAATCACAATGACAAGCAGGATAATATTTGTAGCGTCCATAGTCTTCTGAAATTTATCGCAATATATACAATAATCGGCAAGCGGGGAGCTATGCGCACCCTATAGTTTATCATAACACGCAGGATGCAAACGTAGGAATTGAAACGGAATAATTGTACTTTTGCCCTGTTATGGAAAAAGCAAAAATCATTCTTACGGGAGACCGCCCTACGGGGAAACTTCATATCGGTCATTTTGTGGGTTCGCTTCGCGGACGTGTCGAGTTGCAGAACGCCGCGGACTATGACAAAATGTTCGTATTTATCGCGGACGCACAAGCGCTTACAGACAATTTCGACAATCCTGAAAAAGTCAGACAGAATATCATAGAGGTCGCTTTGGACTATCTGTCAGTGGGTCTTGACCCTAATAAGGTCACTCTGTTCATACAGAGCATGATTCCTGAATTGACAGAGTTGGCCTTCTACTATATGAACTTAGTTACCGTAGCGAGGCTGCAGCGCAATCCGACCGTAAAGAGCGAGATCGCCATGAGAGGATTCGGGAAAGACGGGGAAGAGCAGGTTTTCGGAAGCGGACTTCCTGTCGGTTTCTTCACATACCCTATCTCACAAGCCGCCGACATCACGGCATTCAAGGCTACGATGGTTCCTGCGGGGGAGGACCAGAAACCTATGATAGAGCAGACGGTAGAGATTGTAAGGAAGTTCAACAGCATATACGGTGACACACTTGTAGAGCCTGAAATTCTCCTGCCATCTAACAAGGCATGCTGCCGACTCCCGGGTACAGACGGAAAGGCGAAGATGTCGAAATCGCTCGGCAACTGCATCTATCTCTCTGAAAGTGCGGAAGAAATGCACAAAAAGGTTATGGGTATGTACACTGACCCGCTTCATATCAGCATAAACGACCCGGGACATGTCGAGGGCAATACGGTCTTCACATATCTGGATGCGTTCTGCAATGACGGGCACTTTGCTTCATACCTGCCTGATTACGCTAACCTTGCCGAGCTTAAAGAGCACTATATGCGTGGCGGATTGGGAGATGTGAAAATCAAAAAGTTCCTTGAGAAGGTTCTTAATGAGATTCTCGAACCTGTACGCACAAAGAGAAAGGAGTTCGAAAAAGATATTCCTGAGGTTTACAATATTCTCAAAAAAGGTAGCGAAGTGGCGAGAAATGCGGCGGCCAAAACATTGGATGATGTTCGCAATGCGATGAAAATAAACTACTTCGACGACGCAAAACTTATTGCCGAGCAAGCTGAAAGATTCGCGAAATAACAATGGCGGATCCATTGGTTGCGATAGAAAATCTCGACCTTGGTTATGGCGACAAGGTAATCTTCCGATCAATTAACGCATCGGAAGAGGGTGGTCATCTTATTGCGCTGCTCGGAAGCAACGGTCGCGGAAAAAGCACGCTGCTACGGACGATTGCGGGACTTGAGCCAATATTCAACGATAAATCAAGGGGCAGTAAAGGGGGGAAGATATTTTTCAAAGGCAGACCTCTCAAAGACTACACCCGGAAAGAATTGAGCGGGCTTGTAGGTTTTGTGAGCGCAAACAGCGAGCGAGCGGAATACCTGAATGTTGAAGATATGGTAGGACTAAGTTCCTACTTCAGGACCAATTGGGTCGGCGCGCTCAACAGCGAGGAACGTCATAAGATCCATAGGGCATTGAAGCTCGTCGGATTGGATGGGTTTGAAAAAAGAAGTTGTTCAAGCCTGAGTGACGGTGAATACCAAAGGGCGACGATAGCCGGAGCCTTGGTACAGCAGAGCGAGATAATATTATTGGACGAACCTACGGCGTTTTTGGATGTCGCCAACAAATTCCTGATTACCAAGCTATTGAAAAGCATCGCAGCCGACGGTAAGCTTATTGTCTTCTCGACACACGATTTACAGCTCGCATTACAGGTATGCGACAGGCTGTGGATAATGACAGACGGAAAATTTTATGACGGAACTCCTCAATGCCTTATGGAACAGGGAGTCATGGATAAGATATTCAATGTCCCTGGTGTCAGGTTTGATAAGGTTACCAAAGGGTACATATTCGAACCGGAAGAGTAGCGGCAAAGAGCGTTAAGGGGCGTACACGGGTTTTACAACTCGGCAGCCACAGAAAAACGATACATTAAACGATTTATATTCAATCAAATGGCAAAAATTCGCATCACCAAAGAATTCAGATTTGAGGGGGCGCATTCCCTGAAAGGATACGATGGCAAGTGCAGACATATACACGGACACTCATACAAACTTGAAGTAACCGTAAAAGGTGAGCCGATTACAGACAAGAACTCTCCGAAATACGGTATGGTAATAGATTTTTCAGATCTGAAAACCATTGTAAACGAGAATATTATAAGCAAATTCGATCACGCTCTGATAGTGAGCGAAGACTCTGAACTTGTTACAGAACTCACGAAGGCTTACGGGAATATCATCGTCACAGATTTCAGACCTACGAGCGAGAACTTAGTAGCGTATTTTGCGATGCTGATTAGGGGCGAGCTTCCGGAAAACATTGAATTACACAGCCTGCGGCTATGGGAGACGGCAAGTTCCTATGCCGAATGGTTTTCAGACGATAATATCCCAAACAGATAAGACGTGGATAGGATTTTTCTCATAGACGGGCACGCACAGATTTTCAGGATGTACTATGCCTTCATGAGTCACCCGCTCATAAATTCCAAAGGCGTAGACACTTCCATACTTTTCGGTTTTACGAAAATGGTATTGGAGCTTATCAATAAAGAGCATCCTACTCACCTTGTTGTCGCATTCGACGCCAAGGGAAAGACTTTCCGGCACGAGGCTTTTTCGGACTATAAAGCGAACAGGCCACCTGCACCTGAGCTTGTAGTAGCAGCCTTAGAGCCTCTGAAAGAGATACTTAAAGCCATGCGGATACCTACCGTATCAATTTGCGGAATAGAAGCGGACGATACTATCGGTTCAATGGCCAAGCAGTGGGCGACAGCGGATAACAAGGTTTACATGGTTACTCCTGACAAAGACTACGGGCAGCTCGTTTCAGAAAACATCTACCAATACAAACTTCCGAAGGGAGGCAACGGAGAGGTCGAGATTTTGGGAGAGAAAGAAATCCGCGAATACTATGGAATCAGCGACCCGCTCAATGTCATTGATATACTCACAATCTGGGGAGACGCTTCCGACAATGTTCCTGGGGTAAAAGGAATCGGAGAAGTCGGAGCGAAGAAGTTGGTCGGAAAGTACGGGACGATAGAGAATATACTAAAGCATATCTCCGAACTTCCCGCAAAGCAACAGGAAAAAATCAACGACAGTTCTGACACGCTGCAGATGAGCAAGTTCCTTGTTACCATCAAGACCGATGTCGAACTGCCTATCAATAAAGATGACACCGTCCTCGTCAAACCATACGAGTCAGAAGTGAATCCGGTATTCGAAAAATACGAGTTCCGCTCTCTGAAAAAACTAATTAAAGAGTTTGCGGATAATGGTCAGACCGTATCGATAAGTGCTGACAGTGAGGATTTTCCAGCAGACAGCTTAGCTGAAAGTGACTTTCCGGCGGACGATGCCATAGCTGCCGGTTCAAAGGCAGATGCGGGAAGCTCCGGCGACACCCCTACTCAGGCTCATGCCGGGATTCCCACCATACAAAGTTCAGATGCGGAGGAAGTTATCGGACTTGCACGAAAAAACGGATGTGCGGCTATCGGCATTATCAATCACGACAGAGCCACATCAAAGATCATCGTAGGAGCTTTAGAGGAAGATTCAACATTAGGCTCACCTAAAGCGAGATTTTTCGTTTGTGACGAGAGCGGATTATCCTCAATCCGGCCTCTATTGGAAGATAGCGGCATCCATAAAGTCGGATACGATTTGAAGAAGATTGTCAAGTCAGTACGCAAAAATCTGAACAGCAAGGTCGGCGGAGAAATGAACGATATCCAACTCCTTCATTATCTGATTGATCCTGAGCTGTCTCATGGCAACGACTTTATAATAAAAGAGTACCTTGGAGCAGATGTGGAGGGGTTTGCGGGAGATGGAGACAATAATCAGAATCCAGATGAATATGCGGATCTTTTCTCGCAAAAAGATGAGGAGAGTGAACTTGCGGAGCAGATTACAATCGCGGAAAAAGTATGTACGCTGAACATATACCTTGCGGACAGGCTTTCTGAAAAACTCGGCGACACGCTGACCGGACTTTACAAACAGGTGGAGATGCCGTTGATTCATGTTCTCGCCGGAATGGAATTGGAAGGAATAAAGATTGAC
>CAMGTS010000031.1 GCA_946062035.1 uncultured Bacteroidales bacterium | reverse complement strand
CTTTTTGCATACAAGGATGCGGCGATATGTCCGACAGGAGGCTATACTCTGACGACAATCACCACAAAAGAGATTAAAGAAAGACTTTTATGATTGAAGGATACAATTCGCGTTTTTCATCGGTAATGTCAAACATTCCGCCGGTCGTCAAGAACATCATAATTATCAATGTCATATTGTTCTTAGGGACATTATTGGTCAAAGAGCCTATGTATGAGAGGCTTGCATTGTTCCCTCTCGGCTCTTACTTTTTCAGGCCATATCAGCTTGTCACACACATGTTCATGCACGGTGGGTTTTGGCATATATTCTTCAACATGTACACCCTATTCTTTTTCGGGTGCGTGCTTGAAAGGGTATGGGGAAGCAAAAAATTCCTGCTCTATTATTTTGTGACAGGCTTGGGTGCGGCCGCCTGCCACCTTTTGGTCCTGTATCTACAGGGAAACACGCTCAATATTCCTACAGTAGGAGCGTCAGGAGCGATTTACGGACTTCTGCTCGCATACGGAATGCTGTTCCCGAACAACAGGCTTACGATCATATTCCCTATTCCTATAGTCCTTAAGGCAAAATGGTTTGTCCTGATATTCGGCTGTATAGAGCTTCTTACCGGCTTTTCAGGAATCAGCGATGGAGTCGCCCATTTCGCCCACTTGGGAGGTATGATATTCGGAGTTTTCCTTATTCTCCACTGGAAGAAAAAGAACAGAATGTACACCGAATACTAAAAAGCCAGGGAGTCCATAAGATGGCAAAGAAGAAAAAGAGAAGTAGAGAAAGGCGCAGACCGCTTCTGTTCGGAATAACGTTCAGGCTGATTCTGTTTGTGGCCGCCACCAGCCTACTGCTCTCCTATTTGTCCGTCTATATCAACCCTGAAAAGTTCTCGCTTCCGCTTTTCTTCGGACTGTATTTCATTCCCATTTTAGGCATAAATATTCTGCTCTGCCTTATCGCGATTGTCTTCAAGAGTAAAAGCGCTTGGATTCCCATCGTGATCCTATTGCCCGGCTTCCTTTACGCCGAGCGGTTTTATAAGATAGGAAGCAACAATACTATTGAAAGTGAGGGCATTAAGCTCAGCTTGGAAACCTATAATGTGGGCATGTTCCAATCCTCTAAAAAGGAGATGAGCAGAAGTGAGACCCTTAACAAAATTGAGGGACAGATAAGGAAGAACTCCCCTGATATTGTTTGCCTTCAGGAAGTGTTCCTTGAGAACGAGAAACAGGTTGAAAGGATTTTTCCAGAATACAGCTACCGAACATATCATCTTTACCCGATTAGAAACGGGAAATTTTTCGGAAACGTGATTTTATCCAAACACGAGATATTTTCCGAAGGGGTCTTGGATTTCCCGAAAAGCACAAACCTGTCAATCTACTCAGACATAGTGTTTTTCGGAGATACAATCAGGGTCTACAATAACCATTTGGAATCTTATAATATCTCTTTCACTTCTCTGATCCAGAAACTTTCCAAAGATCAGAAAGAGAATGCCGAAATGCTTACGAACGACATCATAGATGTTCACGCAAAGGTCAAGGGGACTATGATACGACGTTCGAAACAGGTCAACACAATTTTTGGCAGTATAAGTGAAAGTCCTTATAATACAATTGTTTGCGGAGATTTTAATGATACTCCGATGTCATATACATATTACAAACTCAGCCATGACAAAAAAGACACTTTCAGAGATTCAGGAAAAGGGTTTTCCGCAACATACTCACATCTTTGGCCACTGCTGAGAATTGATTATGTCTTTATTCCGAAGGGTTACGAATGTGTAAGTCACAAGACTATAAGGCAAACATATTCAGATCATTACCCTGTATTAACAGAATTCATTCTACAATAGACAGCACAAAATGGGAAAGCACAGATTTACCATCGACCCGAAGACTGACGCTCAGGTACGCAAAGCGATAGAAGTCTTGAAACAAGGCGGAATCATACTTTATCCGACAGATACAATCTGGGGGATAGGATGTGACGCAACCAACGAGGAAGCGGTCGCTAAAGTATTCAGTATCAAGCAAAGAGAAGAGAGCAAGTCTTTAGTTACTCTTGTCAGCGATATTGATATGCTTTGCCGTTATGTCAGGACAGTACCCGATGCGGCGATAGAATTGATTGAGGTCAACGATGCACCCATGACCATTGTCTATCCCGAAGCTGTGGGACTTGCACAGAATGTCGTAGCTGAAGACGGTTCGGTTGGTATACGCATCCCCAACAATGAATTTTGCAGGCAGCTGACTTTCAGATTGGGCGGACCGATTGTCTCAACCTCCGCAAACATTTCGGGAGAAACCGCTCCAAAAGGGTTCAAAGATATTTCTGATCAGATAAAGGAAGCCGTCGACTATATAGTAAGTCCAAGCATGGAAGAGAAAGATTCCACCCATAAATCTTCACAGATAATAAAGGTGGGATTGAAAGGAGAAATAAAAATTATAAGAGGTTAGAGTTTTCCGACCTTATCGCCTGTCTCCCGTGCCCACTGACCGAGTTCAAGGTTCTTAACTTCACCGTTTTCGATACTGAACCTCAATGCTGTACGAACAGGGTGAAATCCCATCAATCCGCATGCTCCGGGATTCATGACGAGCATCCTGTCATCCCCTCCAAGAATATTTTTGTCGTTCATCACACGTAGAATATGTGAGTGTCCGCAAACAAAAATATCGGGTCTGTACTGTTTGATCAATTCGTATGATTTGTAACTGTAATGCCCCGGATATCCTCCGATATGGATCATCAGGACTCTCTTTCCCTCTGCGTTAAATGTTCGGTATTCAGGTACTTCCCCTCTTATATCGTAGTCGTCGCAGTTTCCATAGACACCTAATAATGGCTTGAATGCGGCGATCTCGAGTAGGGTGTTGATATTACCGAAATCGCCACAATGCCATATAACATCAACGTCTTTGAGAAAGTCGTATAGTTCTTTCCCAAAGACGCAATGTGTATCAGATATAAGTCCGACCTTCATTACCAGATGCGGGCTCTCTTTTCAGGAGCAAGATATAACTTGTCGCCTTCTTTAATGCCGAAAGCATCGTACCAGGCATCGATGTTAGGGAGGGCTGCGTTAACCCTGAACTCGCCCAATGAGTGAGGGTCATTCAAAGTCTGCCAACGCTTTGCCTCATCTCTGTAGACACCGGCCCAAATATAGGCGTAAGAGATAAAGAAGCGCTGCTCAGGAGTAAAGCCGTCTTTCTCTCCTAATGGAGCGTCTTTCATGGCGTTCTTGAATGCGGTATAAGCGATGTTAAGACCGCCGTTATCACCGATATTCTCCCCAAGAGTAAGCTGTCCGTTGATATTAAGTCCAGGAAGAACCTCGTGAGTGCTGAAAAAGTCTGCAAGCACCTTTGTCCTTGCGTCAAACCTCTCCTTGTCCGCAGGTGTCCACCAGTTTTTCATATTACCGTCCTTGTCGAACTGGCATCCCTGATCATCAAAACCATGGGACATTTCATGTCCGATAACGACTCCGATCGCACCATAGTTGGCGGCGTCATCAGCCTCGGCGTTAAAGAATGGTGGTTGAAGGATTCCGGCAGGGAAGCAAATTTCGTTAGTGGTAGGATTATAATAGGCGTTGATTGTCTGAGGAGTCATAAGCCACTCGTTCTTGTCTGTCGGCTTATTGACCTTTCTGTCAATCATATCCTGAATATAGAATTCAGAGGCGTTGCACATATTCTCATAATAAGAGAGGGTGTCGCTGATCTGAAGTTTTGAGAAATCTCTCCAAGTATCAGGATAGCCGATCTTTATCAGAATATTGTCCAACTTCTCGTGAGCCATGGCTTTAGTGGTATCGCTCATCCAGTCCAACGCATCGATTCTTTCGCCTAATGCCACTTGCAAATTCTTGACTAACTGAATCATACGTTGTTTAGAGCTTTCAGGGAAATACTTCTCCACATAAAGTTTTCCTACAGCCATTCCAAGAGTCCCGTCAACAGCGCCGACAGCTCTCTTCCATCTTGGTTTGTCCTCTGTTGCGCCAGAAAGAACCTTAGACAACTCAAACTGGTTAACGCGGAAATCATCTGAGAGGTAATTTGCGGCACCGCTGATAACACCATAAGCGGCATAATCCTTAATACTCTCTATAGAAGCCGTTTTAAGTATGTTTTCAACCGCCTTAAGCTGAGACGGCTGGCCTACAGAAATTTCCTTGAACTCAGGATAGCCGAGACCGGCGAACAGCTCATCCCACATAATCGCAGGATATTCAGCTTTCAACTGCTCATAAGACATTTTATGGAAGTTATTAGGAACATCCCTCAACTCTGTCCTGTTATAAGAACCTTTTGCGATTTCAGTTTCCAAAGCGATAATATTGTTCATCTTCGCCTCAGCCGCATCCTTTTCATAACCCACTAATTCAAAGCACCTTACAACATACGCCTTGTATGCGTCAAGAATCTTTACAGACTGCTCGTCATTGTTCAGATAGTAATCTTTATTACCCAATCCGAGACCACCCTGATAAATCTGCACAAGATTGTTGCCCGCATCGGTCAAATCCGCATCTACATATACCTCAAATGTGCCGATGTTGACACCTTTCTTTCCGAATTCAGCAGCAAGTTTCTGATAATCAGCTACATTATTTATAGCTTGCACTTTTTGCAGATCTTTCTCAATCGGCTTGTATCCGTCAGCGTTGAGTTTTACGGAATCCATTGCGAGCCTGTACAAATCACAGATTTTCTGACCTAAAGAACCCGCCTCCTGTTTGTTCTCGGCATAAGACTCAAACATTGCGCGCAGATTCTCCAAATTATTGTCATTCAATACATTAAACTGGCCATAGCTTGCGTCTTCCGGTTTAAGAGGATGGTTCTTGATCCAATTGCCCCCGCAATAAAGGTAGAAGTCCTCACCCGGAGCAATGCTGTCGTTCATGTTAGCCTTGTCAATGCCTGAAGAGAGTTCTCTCTGACCGCAACTTGCGGCGGCAGCGGCAAAACACAGAGTTGTTAAAAGCATTCTTAATTTCATAATTATATTCTGTTAATCAATATATTTGAGCCTACGGCATATATAGCTTCAGTCTCGGCAGAAAAAATGTCGGAACGCTTTTTCTGCCCTCGACTTTCACCATATTTTTCACTGCACTTCAGCATAGCTCGAACAAGTTCAGCTCTGCTGAGGCCCTCACATCTTCGCAAGAAATAGGAACTGCTAAGTTAATAATTTTCGACGCTGCCTGTGTCTGAACTCCGCATTCTTATAGCCACGGAAAGATGACGTACCTTTATATCTAACGGATCTCCCCCAAGGCGGGCACTCTCTAAATCCGCGACCGTTCTTGCGATTTTAAGAACCCGGCCATAGCCTCTTGCGGTTATATCAGTCGCACTCACGATCTTCCGCATAAAAAGAGACTCTTCTCTTCCTAAAGCGCAATATATCTGAAGTTTAGAAGGCGGAATGGATGCGTTGGTATGGAAACTTTCACCATTTTTCAAATACCTTTCACTCTGAATCTTGCGGGCGGCAAGAACCCTTTCCGCTATCACTGCGCTGTGCTCTTCCATTCCTTTCGAAGAGGCTGCATCTGTTCCGGCGACAACAAGGTCAGTTCCCCTAACCCTCTTGACTCTCAGATTAATATCTATTCTATCATATACCGGACCGGATATTTTGCCCCTGTAGCGTTGTACAGCAGAAGTCGCACATTTGCACTTGCCGGGTTCATCATATAAAAGCCCACAAGGGCAAGGGTTCATGGCCGCAACGAACATGAATCTTGCAGGATAAAAGATCTTCTCACGCACTCTGCTTATTTGCACGACTCCATCTTCCAACGGCTGACGCATGACATCCATAACCTTTCTGTCAAATTCCGCGAATTCATCGCAAAAAAGCACCCCGTTATGAGCCAAAGAAATTTCTCCGGGCATACCTCTGTTCCCACCGCCGACTAAAGCCGGAATTGTAATCGTATGATGTGGAGACCTGAACGGCCGTTGACGCATCAAACTCCCCGACTCCAAAAGCCCTGCAACCGAATAAATCTTGCTCGTCTCTATTGACTCCTCCTTGGTAAGCGGAGGGAGAATCCTCTGCAAGCACTTAGCCATAAACGTCTTGCCGCAACCGGGACTTCCCACCATTACCACATTATGTCCTCCTGCCGCAGCTATTTCCAACCCGATCTTTGCGCTCCTTTGCCCTTTCACATCAGCGAAATCGTACTCAAAAGAATCGGACGGATTATTTTGAAGAGACGCACCGCCCGACGTTTCGACCAATAAGTTTTCAAATCCGTCCCTGCCGCATATAATATCTATGACATCTCTCAGTGTCGCCGCAGAATAAACCTCGACCCCATCTATCTCAGATCCTTCCAAAGCCGATTGCGGCGGCAGTATACAGATCTGTTTTCCACACTCTTTCGCATGGATGATGATAGGCAACGCTCCCGGCACAGAACGCATCGAACCGTCCAAGGCCAACTCCCCTAAAATTATGTATCTTGACAAATCCACGGATGGTATCTGTCTGGATGCGGACAATATTCCCACGGCTATAGCCGCATCGAAAGCCGAACCACCTTTACGGATATTGGCCGGAGCAAGATTGACCACAATCTTTTTTCCCGGAATCCTGAATCCGTATGCCTCCAATGCGCTCTGAATTCTCTGCTGGCTCTCCTTTATCGCATTATCCGGAAGCCCGACCAAATACATCTGTACACCCTCACTCACAGCAACTTCAACGGTAACATCCACTACCTCAAGCCCGTTACAGCAAGCGCAATTCACCCTACACAACATATCTCCCCTCCTATCAAAAACTCATCGGCATACACTGTTAGGACATCCCAAGCCCTCACACTACCAGGCTAATAAGATATCAAGCCAAATGAGTGCGACAAATTTAAATAAGAACAAGAGTACAGAAAAGCATAGAGGTAAAATTTACCTTACCGATACGCTACTTTATTGATTAGGCTCCATAGCCGCAATTGAACTAAATCCTTGACAACAACTGAAATAAATCTCTGAAACTCCGGCTATTGCGGCTGTCTCGACTCTCAGGCGGGACTCGCCGAGCGTAACAGGTTTGAAACCCGCATTTTGAGCCGCTTCTATCTCCCTGTCAGAAAAATCCCCCTCGGGGCCGATCATAATCGCCACTTTCGGACATGAACCCTCCCGTAAAATCTTTGACTCGCTCAAGCGTGCTCTTATGCTCTTCTTATCGCCAGGTTCGCAATATGCGATCAATTTTAATGTGTCCTCACTCTCCGCAAACTCCGCAATAAAATCCAATACGCTTACCGTTTCCTTTATTTCAGGAAGATATGACTTCAGACTCTGCTTAATCGCAGAAAGGGCGATAGCCTCTAATCTCTCTTTTTTGACGGTCGTGCGGATGGAGTGGTCTGATATAATAGGATAAAGAGCATCTATCCCGAATTCTGTCGCCTTTTCCAAGAACCATTCATATCTGTCGATATTCTTCGTAGGACATACCGCCATAGTAAGATGATATGAGCGGCCGCCTACCCCTACAGAGTTCTCTAAGATTTCGCACTCGACGATATCCGCTATCTTCTGTTTTTTGGAAACTTTACCACCTTTTACAGCGGATGGGATTTCCCTAACTGTGCATCGATAGAGATTGCCGGCACCGTCAGTTACAAAGATCGTATCCCCGACTTTATGACGCATCACCCTTACACAATGAGCCGCCTCCTCGCCCGAAAGGATCGCCACCTTGCCATTTACCTGAGTTGTAAAAAATAGTTCCATACTTTCTTTCGAGTTTGCAGATTCAAAGGATAACTCTGGCAAAGGTATCACAAAATCGTCGTATGCGGCACGGAAGTTTGCAGAGACTTTTAGTATTTTTGTCCTGCAAAAACGATGAAGCCCAACGGCAAAACGACATGACGAGGCTTCACCGACCTGAATTTAGAAACAATCGACGAATAATGGAAGCAGCTAAAAGCAACCGCTACATTGCCTTAGACGTTCTGAGAGGAATGACTGTGGCAGGAATGATTTTGGTAAACAACCCAGGCAGCTGGGGACATATTTTTTCACCTCTGCAACACGCGCCTTGGGCCGGTTGTACACCGACCGATTTAGTGTTTCCGTTTTTCCTGTTCTGCGTCGGTGCGGCAATGGCCTTTTCTTTTGCGAAATACAATGAGAGCCTGAGTTTTGCAAGCGTCAAAAAATTGGTAAAAAGGGGCATCCTGATTTTCCTTGTCGGCCTTGCCATCAACGCTTTTCCGTTTATAAAAATCCCGTTCGACCACGATATGAGCTTCTGGCAGAATGTCGCTTACAAATTCGAACATCTAAGAATATTCGGAGTTTTGCAAAGAATCGCAATGTGCTACATTCTCGGTGGGTTTCTTGCCTTGTGGCTGAAAAAACCTAAGAAAATCATTACAGCAATGGGCATACTCATTGTTCTCGAATGGGTCATACTGCTACTTATCGGAGATAGTTCCGCACCGCTTGTAAATGGTGCCAAAGGTGCTCTTTCAGCTGCCGGACAGGGTGCGGGAAACGTTGATGTGAGCCTGTTCAACGCACTCGGTCTGAACGGAGAGAATCATGTATATCGTGGTGAAGGTTTTCCGTTTGACCCGGAGGGTGTCGTAGGTGCGATTTCCGGAGCGGCGACAGTTCTCTTGGGATTCCTTATAGGCAATATCTGCCGCAAGTCTGAAAACAAGATCGAAGCGGTCGCCAAGCTCTACACAATCGCGATGATCTGCCTTGTTCTCGGTTTGGTACTTAGCATCTGGCTTCCTATAGTCAAGAAAATCTGGACTGGCTCTTATGTCCTTTATGCCGGAGGTTGGGCTATCACATGCCTCGCTTTTTTCATCTACTTCATAGATGTCAAAGGCAAAGAAAAGATATTCACTCCATTCAAGGCATTGGGTATGAATCCGTTATTCGCTTTTGTGATGGCTGCGCTATTTGTAAAGATTTTAGGACAGATATGTCGTTGGACAGTTCACAACTATACGCTTCCTGACGGTACTATAGGAGACAAGACTTACACCGCCCTCAGCTGGTTCTATCAGAACATCTGCTGTGCGATTTTCGGCGGCAACAACAATTTCGCATCACTGTTCTATGCGCTCTGCTATGTAGCTGTATTTACAGGCATGGCATATTTCCTTTACAAGAAGAAAATCGTGATCAAACTTTAAACACAGTACACTATGAAAAACCTTTTCCATAACGGCAAATATATGCAGGCCGTGGAATGGACAGGTGTGAATGTCGAAGAAATCACCTCTTTTGTGGGTGACAAACTTATGAAACCGCATCAGTGTATGGGATTTACGTATCTTTTCATTTATACTCAGGATGGAATCGCCCAGTGCAATGAGGGTGATTTCGTGGCGAAAGACAATGAAGGGAATTTTTATGTGATTTCGGAAAACAATGAATAAAACCTTTAAGATAGAGAACCTCAGCCGGATAGACGAGACCGCCGAAGAGTTTGTCAAGTTCATATCTGAGTGCGATGAAATCCAAAGCAATCTGATAGCCTTTTATGGTAAGATGGGGGCGGGCAAGACCACATTTATCAAAGCCATTTGCAATGCGCTCGGTGTCAGGGATAATGTCAATAGTCCAACTTTCACCATTATAAACGAATACCGCAGCGCAAAGGGATTTCCCGTCTATCACTTTGATTTTTACCGTATTACAAAACTTCAGGAAGCATATGACATCGGTGTTGAAGACTACTTCGGAGGCAACGGGCTATGCCTTATAGAATGGCCTGAGAAAATATCGGAAATCCTTCCTGAGGATGCGGTGAGAGTAGAAATCACTGTAAACCAAGATCTCAGCAGGAGTGTCACATTGAAAACGGGAAAAGCGC
>CAMGTS010000030.1 GCA_946062035.1 uncultured Bacteroidales bacterium | reverse complement strand
CTAAGGACGATCCTATAAGATACCTCATGGGAGTAAAGGTATTCAGAGAGCAGGATGGAGTAATCAGACAAATGCGTCAGGCGGGTGCGGATATACTTATCGTCTCACCTTTGCAGATCGATTACTTCAGAAAGCAGAAAAAATTGATTGACGACCTTATCGCAAACAATATCAAGATGTTGGTTGTCGCCCAGTCCGAAGAGTGGAACGGGAAGGACGATGTAAGCATCAATAACTTGCACGATGTGGATGTAGTTGACCTATTGCCTCGTGATAAGATTGAGGTAAATATGGATGCGATAGGGGAGTTGCTTAGAGGGAAGAGCATCCTTATCACAGGTGCGGCCGGAAGTATCGGCTCAGAGATGGTAAGACAGGTTGCGGTTTACAACCCGTCCGAGATGGTCCTGATAGATTTGGCGGAGACCCCTTTACATGACATACGTCTGATGATGGCGGCTAAGTTCCCTGGAATCAAGGCATGTACGATCGTAACCACTATCACGGACAAGGGGCACATGGAGAAAATCTTCTCGGAACATCATCCCGATTATGTGTTCCATGCGGCTGCATACAAGCATGTTCCGATGATGGAGGATAATCCTGAACAGGCGGTCAGAAACAACATAAACGGTACACGTATCATAGCGGACTTGGCCGTGAAATACGGTACAAAGAAATTTGTGATGATATCAACGGACAAGGCCGTCAATCCTACAAACGTGATGGGTTGTTCGAAACGTATTTGCGAGATCTACTGCCAGTCGTTGAACAAGGCTATTGTGGACGGCAAGGTTAAAGGTGTAACTCAGTTCGTCACGACACGTTTCGGTAATGTCCTCGGTTCGAACGGAAGCGTTATACCGCTCTTCAAACAGCAGATTATGAGCGGCGGCCCGATTACAGTGACACATCCTGACATCATCCGTTTCTTTATGTTGATTCCGGAGGCATGCAAACTTGTTTTGGAAGCGGGTGCTATGGGCAAAGGCGGTGAAATCTTTGTATTCGATATGGGAGAACCTGTCCGCATCGTAGACTTGGCAAAACGTATGATCGCGCTTTCAGGGGCAAAGAATATAGAAATACAGTTCACGGGACTCAGAGAGGGAGAGAAACTATATGAGGAGGTTCTTTCGGATAATGAGAATACCAAGCCGAGTATCCATCCGAAGATTTTGGTGGCTTCTGTCAGGGAATACGACTATGAGACAGCCTGCAAGAATGAGGAACGCCTTTTAGCGGCATCAGAGACATTCGATGATATGGCAATTGTCAAGATAATGAAGGAGATCGTCCCTGAATTCAAATCTAAGGTCTCCAAATACGAAGTCCTGGACAAATAGCATTTGTTATTCAGAACACAATTTGGCGAAAATGACAGAAAGCGGAGACAAGTCAAACTTGCCTCCGCTTTCTGTCATTAGGATTTGCCTTTAGCGGCTTAGATAATAGCTTCTTTGATTTGTTCTACTATGTATCGTACATCGTCATCTGTGACATAAGGTCCTGCAGGGAGACACATGCCCACCTTGAAGAGTCCCTCGCTTACGCCGTTGGTGTAGGCGGGGTTCTTGGCGTACACAGGCTGGCAGTGCATCGGCTTCCATAGAGGGCGGCTCTCTATCCCCGCGTCGTTCAGCCAGATACGCATCGCCTCGACGTTCCTGTTCGGCTCAAGCGCAGTATGGGCTGACTCCGTGGCGTGGGTGACACCCGCCGCTCCTCCTACAGCGCCCTTTACGACCTCGGCGTATGCCTTCTCCTCACCCCTGACATGAAGCAGTGGGTCTATGGTTACGGTGCAAAGCCAGTAGTTGGAGTCGAACACCTCTGCCGGCGCCTCATGCAGCGTCACGCCCTTCACATCCTTCAGAAGTTCCTTGTAGAGGGCCTGTACGTGGCGGTGGTGTGCGATATGCCCGTCGGCGACGGTCATCTGCCCCCTGCCTATGCCGGCGCAGATGTTGGACATGCGGTAGTTGTAGCCTATGGCCTCGTGCTGATAGTACGGATACGACTCCCTCGCCTGGGTGGCGTACCACATGATCCTGTTTTTGGATTCATCGTCTGAGCATATCAGCGCGCCTCCTCCCGAGGTGGTTATCATCTTGTTGCCGTTGAAGCTGAGCACTCCGAACTTCCCGAAAGTGCCGAGCACCTGACCGTTGTAGCGTGAGCCGAAGCCCTCGGCGGCATCCTCGATCACGGGGATGTCGTACTTCGCCGCTATCTCCATTATGCGGTCTATCCTGTATGGCATTCCGTAGAGCGCCACCGGGACGATGGCCTTGGGCTTGCGCCCTGTCTTCCCGATGCGGTCCATGATGGCCTCCTCAAGAAGCTCCGGATCCATATTCCATGTGTCGGCCTCTGAGTCGACGAATACCGGTGTGGCGCCGAGGTAGGTCACCGGATGGGAGGACGCACAGAAGGTGAAGCTCTGCACGAGCACCTCGTCGCCCGGACCTACGCCGCAGGCAAGCAGGGCCAGATGCACCGCAGCCGTCCCCGCACTCAGGGCCACGACCTTCCTCTCAAGGGGTTCAGCTCCTTCGCGGTTGTTGACAAAAGCCTCAAGGTCGGCCTCGAAGCCGTTGACGTTCGGTCCGAGAGGGACGACCCAGTTGGTATCGAACGCCTCTTTGATATAATCCATCTCCCTGCCGCTCATGTGGGCAAGGCACAGAAGAATACGCTTCCTTTCCATAATATCTGTATTTTAAATACTTATATCGTGTTAGTTTTCAGAATGTTATACCCATAACCGCATCTATGGCCGCAGCATCGGTTACGGGACGGCTTCCGGTTTTGCCGTCCTGAAAAAGTTTAAAGTATGGTTAAAACTTTATAGGCTTAGCGGGAACGCCGACGGCGGTGCATCCGGCAGGGAGTGATTTGGCGACAACCGCACCAGCTCCGACAGTAGTTTCCATACCGATCTCCAGTTGGTTTATGATCTTCGCTCCTGTACCGACATAAACGCTTTCCCCAATATTTACCTCACCTGAAATATTCACAGACGGCATAAACGATGAGTATGAGCTTATATTTGTATCATGCCCGACAGTGCACCCGAGATTAAGGGTGACGAAGTCGCCTATGTTAGAATTGGTCGTAATGATTGTCCCGTCGCAGACTATGCAGCCCTTTCCGAATGTAACGTGAGTGGGGTCGCTGACAATGGCGGATTTGGCGATGACGGTAGGAAAAAATATTTTGTCGTTAGTTATCTTGCTGATAATCTTCTTCTTTACACCCGGACTGCCGACTGCGATAACAAGCCCTAAATCCTCAGGATACGAGTTTATCGCATCCATTCCACCAAGCGTTTTATAGCCATTCACAAGGATTCCGGGGGTGACACCGTCGTCAAAAAATCCCGCTATTTCCAAACGGCCTGTCGTCCGGGTTAGCTCTTCAATCATCGCCATCACTTCGCGTCCGAATCCTCCCGCACCGAAGACTGCGATTTTGACCGGGCCGCTACTTCCAGAAGTGAAATCTTTGCCGATGATATAGCGATTGTCCGTTTTATTCCAATTCATAGTCTATCAGTTATTTCCGGTAAAAGCTTCCATTGTGGCTGAGGTATCGGATGATATGCCTTCACGCACGAACACTTTTTTCAGGGTTATGAAAATGATCTTGATGTCAAGAACCAGAGAGCAATTGTCTACGTACCATACATCAAGCTCGAACTTTTTCCGCCATGAGATGGCGTTACGCCCGTTGCACTGCGCCCAGCCTGTCATGCCTGGACGGACTTCATGTCTGCGGGCCTGTTCCTTGCTGTAAAGCGGCAGGTACTGCACCAACAGAGGTCTCGGACCTATAAGTGCCATATCGCCCTTAAGAACGTTGACCAGCTGCGGCAGTTCGTCAATTGAAGTTGAGCGGACGAACTTTCCGACCTTGGTAAGACGCTTTGCGTCAGGCAACAAATTCCCGTTTGAGTCACGCTCGTCTGTCATGGTTTTGAACTTTATGACTTTGAAGATCTTGCCATTTTTCCCCGGACGCTCCTGTAAGAAGAAAGCTCCCGCACCCTTATTCGCAAAGTGCAGCCAAATAGTGATAATCAGCAGGATAGGCCATATCACGAGCAATGCGCAAAAGACTATGACAAAGTCCAATACACGCTTGAAACAATTTCTGTATAAATTCATTTTTCTGAATTTAGTATGATGTCAGCAACTTTGTCAATGGTATAGTTCGCCTGAAGAAACGAGAATGCTTTCAACCCCATATCCTTGCGGAGTGCAGCATTGTTTGCAAGCCCGTAAAAATGCTTCATATATGATTGAATGTCACCACTCAATGACCATAGTCCGAACCCTGCACTCTCAGCTATCTGTCCCATGTCTGTTGTACTGTCTGACGCTATCAAGACAGGCATCTTGTTTTCCATGTAGCTCAATAATCTCGACGGATAATTAGGGATAGTGAATCGAGGATCAAGAAAGATAAGCCCTACATCGCAAATCTTTATAAGTTTGTCGTATTTGTCCTTTGGTAATGCTGCGAGTAATTTCGCATTATGTGGCGTATTTACCTCAAACCATAATTTAACTTTGGAATACTCCGTGCCGCTTCCTACAATAATTATATAACTATTTGAACTACGCTCATTTTCGCTGATGACTTGAAGTAAGAAATCAATTCCCTGCGGTTTGCCCAAGTTTCCGCCATATATAAAAAGTGTCTTGCCGTTCGGAATTCCAATCTTTTCAATCAAAGAATCTCTTTCATTGTCGCTAAGCTCAGATTGTTTAATTACCTCTATTGCATTAGGGCAGAGTTCAATCTTTGACGCATCAATTTCAGAATTATGCTCAATGACGTATTTGCAATTTGCAGGAGACATACATCCGATTTTGTCAGACAAAGCGTACAGTTTGCGCTCTTTCAGGCGGAACATCTTATGCAGGACACTTCCATTTTTCATCATTCCAAGATCAACGGCATTTTGAGGAAAAATATCTTTGAGCATCAGGTAGGTCCTTGCTTTACAACGCTTTTTAAGATTATTTATAATCTTATTAAAAGTAATCGGTGGGGTTGCATACAGAATTAGGTCAAAATGAATGTTCCTCCAATATTTTCTGATAGCAGCGGCGAATTGATATTCCAACAAAAGTGTCCCAATGCCCTTTTCAATAATATTCGTTTTTTGAATATTTAAGGTCTTGACTTTTAATATTTTGCAATTAGGTTCTTCAACAAGATGCGTGGGTTTGCGGAATCGTCTTTCTGTTGGTGAAGCTATATAAAGTTTACAACCACGAGAGATTAGTTCTCTCATAAGATCAGAATAAATACCACGAACCTTAATGTCGTTAAACCTTGATAGTGATAGAAAGAGTATCTTCATTTCGCAGAAATGGTTTAGTTTTTCCTCCAGACCATCTTATTGACCACGCCTGTATACGACTGGATGATTTTCACGACGACCGTAGAGACATTCTCCCTTGTGTAGACGTCCACCGGAGAGCCGAAGTCCCCGTCCTTCTGGAGTGACAGGGCCGTATCCACGGCCTGAAGAAGGCTCTTCTCGTCTATCCCCGCAAGAATGAACCCCGCACGGTCGAGGCTTTCAGGTCTTTCCGTTGATGTCCTGATACATACCGCCGGAAACGGATGGCCTACGGATGTGAAGAAGCTCGACTCTTCAGGAAGCGTGCCCGAATCGGAGATGACCGCCGCGGCGTTCATCTGCAGGCAGTTGTAGTCATGGAATCCCAATGGTTCGTGGCGGATTACGCGCGGATCAAGTTTAAATCCGCTCTGTTCTAGGCGTTTGCGACTTCTCGGATGGCAGCTGTAGAGTATAGGCATGTCGTACTTCGCGGCTATGGCGTTGACGGCGTTGAAGAGCGACAGGAAGTTCTTTTCCGTATCGATGTTCTCCTCCCTGTGTGCGCTCAACAGGATGTATTTTCCCTTCTCGAGTCCGAGACGTTTGTGTATATCGCTCGCTTCTATTTCCTCAAGATTCTGGTGAAGCACCTCCGCCATAGGTGAGCCCGTAAGGTATGTCCTCTCCCTTGGCAATCCGCAGTCAGCGAGATAACGCCTGGCATGTTCCGAGTAGCAGAGGTTCACATCGCTTATTATGTCCACGATGCGCCTGTTGGTCTCCTCAGGGAGGCACTCGTCCTTGCATCGGTTACCGGCCTCCATGTGGAAGATAGGGATATGGAGCCTCTTCGCCGGTATTGCGGACAGGCAGGAGTTTGTGTCGCCGAGGATAAGGAGAGCGTCAGGCCTGATAGCCGTCATCAACTTGTACGAGCAGTTGATGATGTTCCCGACCGTGGCTCCCAAGTCATCGCCCACAGCATCCATATATACCTCAGGATCAGCGAGCTTCAGATCCTTAAAGAATACCCCGTTGAGGTTGTAGTCGTAGTTCTGCCCCGTATGGGCGAGTATGGTGTCGAAATATCTCCTGCATTTTGTGATGACCGCCGCAAGACGGATGATCTCCGGCCTCGTGCCTACGATTATCAGCAGCTTTAGCCTGCCGTCATCCTTGAAGTGTATATCCGAATAGTCTGTCCTTATTTTTTCCATCTTCAGAATGTTTTCTTTTTTAATTCATGACAGGGTCGAAATACGTGTCCGGCCTGTCAGGATCAAAGGCCTCGTTCGCCCACATGACGGTGACGAGGTTCTCCGTCTTGGAGAGATTTATAATATTGTGTGTATATCCCGGAAGCATGTGCACGGCCTCTATCTTCTCACCCGAAACCTCGAACTCGATCACCTCATCGCCTCCCTCCTTGCGGAGCTGTATCAGCCCGTGGCCTGAGACAACGATGAAGAACTCCCATTTTGTGTTGTGCCAATGCTGTCCTTTGGTAATGCCCGGCCTGGAGATGTTTACGGAGAACTGACCGCACTTCTCTGTCCTGATAAGCTCGGTAAACGAACCTCTGTCATCGATGTTCATCTTCAGTGCGAATTTTACCTTGTCAGCGGGCAGATAGCTCAGATAGGCGCTGTAGAGCTTCTTGGCAAACGAGTTGGCAGGAATTTCGGGCATCATCAGCGTCTCGGGCTGTGCCTTGAACTTATACAACAGGTCGACAATCTCACCGAGGGTCGCTTTGTGGCTTACCGGTACGGCGCAGTAGCGTCCGTTTTCTGTAAAGACCGTCTCCACGCCTTCGAACTCACAATGGTGTTCTCCTCCCGTGAGCGCCGAGATCATCTCGTCGACAAGATCGTCGATATACAGCAGTTCAAGTTCCACCTTGGGGTCGTTGACCTGTATCGGCAGGTCATTGGCTATGTTGTTGCAGAATGTGGCGACGGCACTGTTGTAGTTCGGTCTGCACCATTTACCGAAAAGGTTAGGGAAGCGGTAGACTAGCACTTTGGCTCCTGTGGCCTTGCCGTAACCGAAGAACAACTCTTCACCCGCAAGCTTGGATTTGCCGTAGTCGCTCTCGCCGTAACGGCCTATAAGGGTCGCCTGAATGGAGCTTGAAAGCATCACCGGACAGGTGTTGCCGTGCTTCTTTAGGGTGTCAAGAAGAGTGGAGGCGAATCCGAAGTTGCCTTCCATGAACTCTTTCTGGTCTTTAGGTCTGTTCACTCCGGCAAGGTTGAAAACAAAGTCGGCGTCAGCGCACCAACGATCCAACTCCTCCGGAGTAGAGTCGATATCATATTCGAACACTTCATCAATCTTTACGGGATAGTTGCGTGCCTTTCCATCCCTGATGTTGTTGAGCTGTGCGCACAGATTGCGCCCTACGAAACCTTTGGCTCCCGTGACAAGTATCTTCATGGCTATTCGCTACGGATTTCCCGTGATGTGTCGGCGGGGATGAGTCCGAGGTCGGACTGGATGAACCTCAGGCGCATCAGCTGTTCTTTCATTCCCTCTACATCAAGACGGCTTGTATTATGGCTGTGATAGTCCTCTATCTTCGAGGCCTCCTCGTTGCCCTCAGTGAAGAACTTGTCGTAGTTGAGGTCTCTTGTATCACATGGAATACGGTAGTAATTACCCATATCAACGGCCTTGGCCATCTCCTCACGGGTCACGAGCGTCTCGTAGAGCTTCTCACCGTGGCGTGTGCCGATGACTTTCACCTCCGTCCTGCCGTATTCGGGTTTTACCTTGGAATAGATCTCCTTAAGAGCTTCGGCGAGTGTGGAGAGCGTGGCGGCAGGGGCCTTCTGGACGAAAAGATCCCCGTTATGGCCGTGGGTGAACGCATAGATCACAAGGTCCACCGCATCATCAAGTGTCATCATGAAACGGGTCATCTCGGGGTCGGTGATGGTGATGGGCTTGCCCGCCATCATCTGCTCCACCCACAACGGGATAACCGAGCCTCGGCTCGCCATCACGTTGCCGTAGCGTGTGCAGCAGATGGTCGTAGGTGCGCCCTCGCCGAGCTCGCGCCCTTTGGCTATAGCCACCTTCTCCATCAGGGCCTTGCTGATGCCCATGGCGTTGATAGGATAGGCAGCCTTGTCAGTCGACAGTACGACCACGTTCTTCACGCCGTGCTCGATGGCGCTGAGAAGCACGTTGTTCGTCCCCTCGACGTTCGTGCGTGTGGCCTCCATCGGGAAGAACTCGCATGAAGGTACCTGCTTGAGCGCGGCCGCACTGAAGACGTAGTCCACGCCACGCATGGCGACATCCACGGACTCCTTGTTACGGACGTTGCCGATGTAGTATTTGATCTTGTTGTTCTGGAACTTGTGGCGCATGTCGTCCTGCTTCTTTTCGTCGCGGGAGAAGATGCGGATTTCCCTGATGTCGGAGTCTAAGAAACGGCGCAGCACAGCGTTGCCGAAAGACCCCGTACCTCCTGTAATCAGGAGGACTTTATCCTTGAAGGCAGACATATATGTGTTAACTTAAAATTTAAAGAAAAACTGCATAAAAACAATAAAAATCACATCGCTTTTTGTGTATATGCAGTTGTATATATTGAAGGATGTGAATTTATTTGCAAACCAGATACGAAACCTAATTTGTGTTATGCGTAGTGTTCGGACTTTTTAACAGGTGGTCCATATTGATACTAATTGCTTCCACACAGCCGGCATATTATATCTCTCGAATACACGGATTCGAACATTTTTCCGCATTTCATTCTTGAGGCTATCGTTCTTGAGTAGAGATATTATGGCTTCGTGCAATTTCGAAGAATCGTGCGGTTCGACTAACAAGCCGTAATGTTTATTATCTTCGCTCTCAAGCATCTCAGGAATAGCTCCTACCGGAGTTGTTACTATAGCGCACCCTGCGGCCATCGCCTCAATGATAACATTAGGAAATCCTTCTGTATATGTCGGCAACACAAAGACATCACATCCCATCATTTCTTTGACTACCTCTTCATAAGGCATTTCGCCGCATATTGACAACCACTCAGGTTTGCCGTAGATACGCTCTATCTCTTGTTGCATATACTGAGTGATATGCCCTACAATTTTAAGATGAATGCCGCCAATAGTTGAACAGGCTTCCAACAATTCAAATATGCCTTTGGTCCTGAGGACGTGTCCTACAAACAGTATTTCACCCTTTTTATGGGAAATTTTATTTTCAGATACTACCTTTTCAACAATCGGTGCTACTGGATTAGGTAATATTTTAACACTCGTGATACCTATAGACAATAATGTTTCGTAAGACATTTTGTCTAAAACAATGGTTCTATCAGCCTTAAGAACAACTCTCTTTAATAATTTCCACTCCCAATTATTTTGTTGTGCAAGCTCAGGAATTCTGCCGAAGTGGAAATGGATAACAGTTTTAAGTCCTTTATTTTTCGCTTTATTTATCAGATACAAATCTCTATATAGACTAAAAGATCCGCTTGATGTAAGGTGGACAATATCGTGATTTTCACAAACCTTCGAATTGAAGTCGGAAAGAATTTTCCTATA
>CAMGTS010000029.1 GCA_946062035.1 uncultured Bacteroidales bacterium | reverse complement strand
CCAAGCAGCATAATAATGCGAACATTCTTTCACTTCCTGCGAGATTTATATCGGAGGAGACGGCTGATGAAATTGTAAAAGCATATCTCTCAGCAAGTTTCGAGGGCGGACGGCATCAAAGAAGAATCGACAAGATTCCTGTGTTACAGTAATTTGCAAACTGAATGCGTAAAAGGCGTGGAACCGTTGATTATCAGTAAACAGGCTCTTGCGGAACTGTCGGTAAATCCTGAAGATTATCCGTCCGGAATAATTATCCCGATAGATAAACCATATCGCTGGACAAGCACGGATGTTGTCCGCAGAATCAAATTCGCTTTGAGGCGAAGATGGGGCTTGAAAAACGTTAAGGTCGGTCATGCGGGGACTTTAGACCCTCTTGCTACGGGTATACTGATAGTCTGCATAGGCAAGGCTACAAAAATAGCGGAGTCCCTGCAGGCGGAGCGTAAGGAGTATATCGCACAATTCACATTAGGTGCGACTACCCCTTCATACGATAGGGAACATCCTATAAATGAGGTCTTTGATACTTCTCGCATAACTATAGACAGAATAAGGGAGGCCGTTTCCGGATTGGTCGGGAAGTTTGACCAAGTGCCTCCTGCGTTTTCCGCCAAGTATGTCAACGGGAAAAGGAGTTACGATCTTGTGCGTAGCGGACAGGAGGTAGAGTTGAAGCCTTCAAAAGTTGAAATCTATAGTGCTGAACTGATTGGTTGCAGAAACATTGTAGGTGGAGGCGATTTCGCTCTTCCTATAGCGGAAATTGAGTCGCCTGAGTGCGGAGCGCCATCATACGGAAGTGACAGTGCCCATGACTTTTTTACAGTAAAAAAATGGAAGGCGAGAGCGGACAATAATTATGAGTTGGAAAAAGAAGACGTAAGCGACGCTTTGCTATCCCCTCAAGAAGTTTCGGCCTTGCCTGTCATTACTGTCAGAATAGCTTGTAGTAAAGGAACTTACATTCGCTCCATAGCTCGTGATTTGGGTCTTGAACTTTGCGGCGGAGCCTATATGTCGTCACTGAGAAGGGTCGCCTCAGGAGGATTTAAAATTGAGAATTCTGTAACTTTTGACGAATCTTTGCGTATAATCCCTGAATTGTCGCCCCAAAGCACACATAATTAACCATGAAATTATCACAGTTTAAATTTCCTTACAATAAAGAGTTAGTAGCCAAAGAACCACCTACTTACAGGGATGAATGCAGAATGATGGTTCTGAGAAAAGACAACGGAAAGGTCGAGGATAAGCTTTTCAAGAACATAATCGATTATGCAAAAGAGGGGGATATTTTTGTATTGAACGATACAAAAGTTTTCCCTGCCAGACTTTTCGGCAATAAAGAGAAAACCGGTGCTGAGATAGAGGTTTCTTTACTCAGGGAGTTGAATCAGGAGCAGCGTTTGTGGGACGCATTGGTCGATCCTGCAAGAAAAATCAGGATAGGCAACAAACTCTATTTCGGCGAGAACGATGCGTTGGTCGCTGAAGTGATCGATAATACCACTTCAAGAGGCAGGACATTGAGATTCTTGTACGACGGAAGTTATGACGATTTTCGCAGAACTCTGTTTTCGATTGGAGAACTCCCTGTCCCTGAGGAGATCAGACGTCATCCGAATGAAATAGACCAGGAGCGTTTCAATACGATTTTCGCAAAGAACGAGGGTGCTGTAGCGACTCCTGCCGCCGGCCTTCACTTTAGCAGAGAGCTTTTCCTGAGGATGGAGATAAAGGGTATCGACTACACCTTCATCACTTCGCATGTCGGATTAAGCCATTTTGCCGGAGTGGATGTGGAGGATTTGTCAAAGCACAAGATGGGATCCGAGAGGATGATTATTTCCGAAGAGGCCGCGGAGAAAATCAACCGTGCCAAGGACAACGGCCATAGGGTATTTGCGATAGGAATCACCGTACTCAGGGCGTTGGAAACACCTGTTACTACAACGGGAAGAGTAAAGCCTTATGATGGCTGGACAAACAAATTTATTTTCCCTCCGTACAATTTCGCTATTGCGGATGCGTTGGTGACAAATTTCCATCAGCCTCTATCTATTATGCTTATGACCGAAGCTGCGTTCGGCGGTTATGAGAAAGTCAAAGAGGCTTACACAAAGGCGACTAAGAGAAAAGATCCGTACAAGTTCGGAACTTACGGAGACGCTATGCTTATTGTGTAGGTGAAATCCCCGTGGGCTGATACTCACGGTTTGCGGTCAATTGTACGTTTGTGCATTGTCTATCGGTGGCGGATCAATATCTTGCCACCGATTTTTTTGACTGATATCGTGAAAAAGTGTGGGTAGGTTTGTTAATGACGAAAAAATCGGAATGTTATGCCGGTTCAGTAAGGTGTTTCTATGGAAAGTGACAGCGGGGAATATTCTGTTGGAGAGTGCCGGCAGTATTGAAAATGTATTTTCAATGAGCGGCTCTGAAATCGATAGCAGTACCGGTGTTTTGGGTATAGGTGCGGAGCTGTTGGATCGTGAGAAGCTGCATGACGCACAAGAGGAGGCGGAGTGGTACAAGGAGCATAAAGTCCAGGTTATCGACAGGTCGTCTGAAGATTATCCTAAATTATTGAAAGAGTGTGCCGACGGCCCTTGCGTCTTGTATTTCCGTGGAGCCTGTTCTCTCGGTGAATTAATAGAGGAATGCGGTGAAAATGTGGTGGCGATAGTGGGGACAAGGCTTGCTACGTCCTATGGCATAGAGGCTTGTGGCGACATTGTGGCATCTCTTGCGTGTCAAGGGTATAATCCGCTTATCGTCAGCGGACTGGCAAGAGGCATCGATATCGCAGCGCATAGGGCGGCTTTGGATAATGGGCTGAAGACTCTGGCGATTCTACCGTGCGGAATAGATTCTGTTTACCCTTTGGCGCATAGAGCTGATGCTGTGAGGATAGTGGAGCATGGTGGAATTCTTACGGAATTTCCGAGAGGAGAAGTCCCGAAACGTTTGAATCTGCTGAAAAGGAACAGGATAATCGCCGGAATAAGTGAAGCTGTCATTGTCGGAGAAACCCGTATGGCGGGAGGCTCGATGAGCACCGTCAAGTGTGCGAATTCATACGGCAGAGATGTTTTCGCAGTTCCCGGAAGGTTAGGCGACGCAAATTCATGTGGTTGCAATTATCTGATTTCAAAAAATATAGCCGCTATTTATTTAGACTCGTCAACAATCCCAAGAGAATTGGGGTGGAGCAGGTTTGCGAGCGGGCCGTCTACAGGGGACAGCACTTCGTTATTCGGAGTCTCTCCGTCTTGCATGAAAAAATTATTGCTAACTTTATCAGCCGTTAGATTCAGGAGCGTTGATGATCTTGTGCGATTGAGCGGATTACAGTTCGAGGAAGTTATGGTGGCGCTCGTTGAATTGGAAGCGGATAATAAGATAAGGCGAAACAGTTCAGGAGAATATGCTCTTTGTTGATACACATACCCATCTTTATGACGAAGCGTTTGATAATGATCGGGACTCTGTCTTTCAGAGGATTATTCAGAACGGAGTTACAAAGATGGTTTTTCCGGCCATAGACTCTTCGTATTTTGAGAGACAGCACGAATGTGCTTCCAAATACAAAGACAATGTATTTATGGCGATGGGGCTTCATCCTACTTCTGTCGGGAAGGCGTGGAAAAATGAGCTGGAGTTCGCCACGGAGCATTTGGAGAAATCTTTCTTACCTTCGCAAGGTGTCAGATATGTGGCGGTCGGTGAGATCGGGTTGGATGGATACTGGAGCAAGGATTTTATAGAAGAACAAAAGGAGGTCTTCTCCGCTCAGTTGGATTTGGCGATTAGGTACGACATTCCGGTAATCATACACGAAAGGAGTGCGATGGATGAGATGTTTGATGTCCTTGAATCCAAAAGCAGAGGTCTCAGAGGGGTTTTCCATGCGTTCGGCGGAAGTGTGGAGACTTTCAGGCGGATCCAGAAGTACGGGGATTTTAAAGTAGGAATAGGTGGGGTCGTGACTTTCAAAAATGCGGGCGTGGCCAAGACTTTGGAATACATACCGCTGGAAAAGATTATCCTTGAGACCGACTCTCCATGGCTGACCCCTGCGCCATACAGGGGTAAACGCAACGAAAGTTCCTATATCCCAATCATAGCGCAAAAAGTCGCTGAGATAAAAAAGGTTGATATAGAGACGGTCGCATCGGTGACCACAGCTAATGCTGAGAAACTTTTCAGAATATAACAGACAATAATGCCACAGATGAAACGCTCATTATTGATGATTTATACAGGCGGAACAATCGGAATGAAGCAGGACGAAAAAACCTTAGCCTTGTGTCCGTTTGATATAAGCCAGATTCAGGAAGAGGTACCGGATTTGAAAAAGTTCGGATATAAAATCGATACATATCAGTTTGATCCTCTTATTGATTCATCTGATGTAAAGCCCGACTTTTGGGTAAGATTGTGCAAGATGATAAAGAAAAACTACGATTCCTATGACGGATTTGTAATTTTGCACGGAACTGATACAATGTCATTTACAGCATCAGCGCTCAGTTTTATGCTTGAAGGTTTGGAGAAACCTGTCATCCTCACCGGAAGCCAGTTGCCTATAGGTATGTTGAGAACGGATGGCAAGGAGAACATAATTTCATCGATAGAGATCGCCGCCGCCGTAGCTCCCGACGGTCACGCTATGGTTCCCGAAGTATGTATATATTTTGAAAACCAGCTTTATAGAGGCAATAGGACGACAAAATATAACGCTGAGAATTTCAGGGCTTTCCGTTCGGCGAATTATCCGGTGATGGCTGAGGTGGGGATTCATATAAAATACAACGAGGCTCTTGTGCATCGTCCTGATAAATGGGGCAAACCTTTGAAAATAAGGACGAAACTCGATACGAATGTGGCTGTCTTGAAAATCTATCCCGGAATTACAAAGCAGGTTGTGGATGCCATACTAAAGACAAAAGGGTTGAGGGCGGTTATCCTTGAGACTTTCGGCTCTGGAAACGCACCTACGGGCGAAGAGTTCATTTCCGCCGTCAAAAGCGCCATCAAAAGAGGGATCGTTGTAGTGAATGTGACGCAATGCAATGCCGGAAAGGTTGATATGTCAACTTATGCCACAGGTGTCTCGCTTATGAAAGCGGGAGTCGTAAGCGGGTTTGACGGTACTACTGAAGCGACTTTATGCAAGTTATTTGTCCTTCTCGGCAGGTATTCTGATAATAGACTGGTTGCCAAAGGCATGGAAAAATCTTACAGCGGTGAGATAACTATTTAAGGCTAAAAATGGCGTTGAAATAATAATTTTACGTATATTGCACTTCGTTTTGGCGAGGTACGCTTTGACACGAATTTATTGAATAACTAAATACTACAATTGTTTAATACTTTAATCACAACAAAATTTATGAAAAAAATTTTCATGTTTTTGGCAGTTGCAGGCCTTATGGCTATTTCTGCCCAGAACGCAGTTGCACAGGACTCTACTCAGACTGACGAGCAGAATGTTGCTACTGAGCAGGTAGCTGCAGAAGAGGCTGCTGAGCCAACTGCTGCAGATCCATTTAGCGCTTCATCTGATGAGCCTGTTTATCAGCAGATTAAGACAAAATTCATCGAGGGCGGTCCTGAATTTATGGCTACAGTTATCTTGTGTCTTATCTTGGGTCTTGCTATTGCAATCGAGAGAATTATATACCTTAATCTTGCTACAACCAAGAACGAGAAGCTTGTAGCTGACCTTGAGGAGGCTTTGAAAGCAGGTGGTGTTGAGAAAGCAAAGGATCTTTGCCGTGATACACGCGGTCCTGTGGCTTCTATCTTCTATGAGGGTCTCAGCCGTTACGATCAGGGTTTGGAGAACGTTGAGAAGGCTATTACTTCTTATGGTTCAGTTCAGATGGGTAAACTTGAAAGTGGTCTTTCATGGATTGCATTGTTCATCGCTTTGGCTCCTATGTTGGGATTCCTTGGAACAGTTATCGGTATGGTCGGCGCATTCGACGCTATCGAGGCTGCAGGTGATATTTCTCCGACCGTTGTTGCCGGTGGTATTAAGGTTGCGTTGATCACAACTATCGCAGGTTTGATCGTTGCTATTATCCTTCAGATTTTCTACAACTACATCGTTGCAAAGATCGACTCTATCGTTAGCGATATGGAGAGTGCTTCAATCGACTTTGTTGACGTTCTTTCACAGTACAAGAAATAATTTATTCAAAGAACATGAATAGTAAATCTTTGAAAATAGTAAAGTACGCATTGTTGATCATCTCCGTTATTGTCGGTGTTTGCTTCTATGTATTAAACGGCGATAATAATGCGATGGTATCTACAATCTTGAACTGGGCTTTAGTCCTTATTATTGCGGCTATAGCATTGGTTCTTGTATTGCCGGTATTCTTCCGCAACGGAAAAGGTGGTAAGAAAAACCTCCTGGAGTTTGGTTTGCTTGCGGTGCTTTTGATTCTTTCCTACTTGTTCGCAAGTGGAAACGAAGTTGCCCTTGCAGGTGGTGTCCAGATGCCATCTCATAGCGTGCTCAGGTGGACGGATACTTTGCTTATCCTGTCTATCTTGTTGTTAGTCGTTGCTTTCCTGGCTGCTGCATTAGGCGGTCTTTATAAAGGTAAAGGTCCTAAACAAATTAAGTAATTTAAATGGCAAGTAAAGAAACTCCTCAGATCAATGCGAGCAGTCAGGCGGATATCGCCTTCTTGCTTTTGGTCTTCTTCCTCATCACGACTACGATGGATGTGGACAAAGGTTTGCGCCGTCGTCTTCCACCGATGCAGGAGAACCAACAGCAACAGCAGGATATCAAGGTGAACCGTAGAAATGTTGTCATTGTGAGAATCAACTCACAGGACAGAATCATGGTCGGTTCACAGCCTACAGACGTAAGCCAGATCAAGGATAAAATAGTTGAATTTATTACCAACCCGGCAGACGATCCTAACATGCCTGAGAAGGAGGTTAAGGATATTAAAGGGTTCGGTAGTTATCCTGTATCCAAAGGTGTCGTTTCTTTGCAGAATGATAAAGGTACTCTCTACAACTCTTACATTCAAGTTCAGAACGAGATTGTAAAAGCTTTCAACGAGATGCGTGATCAGTTTGCAATGCAGAACTACGGTAAGAAGTACGCACGTTTGGATGAAGCACATCAGAAAATTGTCAAAGACGCTATCCCTCAGAACATTTCTGAGGCTGAGCCGAAAGACGTAGGTGGAAAGAAATAAGGAGAATAGAATATGGGTAGATTTAGAAAAAACGGTAAGAAGGCTGCTCCTGCAATCAGTACAGCTTCACTTCCTGATATCGTGTTCATGTTGTTGTTCTTCTTCATGATATCAACCTCTTTCCGTCAGACAGACAAGTTGGTTAACGTTAAGTTGCCGGCAGCTACTGAGAATGTGAAATTGGAGAGAAAAGACCTTACATCATATATTTATGTAGGTTCTCCTATCCTTGCAAAGCAGGCTCAGTATGGTACCGACTCACGTATCCAGCTTAACGACTCTTATAGAACCGTTGCGGAAATCCGTGACTTTATCGCTGCAGAGAGAGAGTCTCTCGCTGAGGCTGATAAAGAGCAGATGTGCGTAGCGATCAAGTCTGATGAGAACGTGAGAATGGGTATCATCACCGATATCAAACAGGAGCTTAGACGTTGCTCTGCACTTAATATCATGTATGTGGCACGTCAGGCGGATGTTAACGCAAACAGATAGTCTTAAGACGATATGCTTTTCAAAAGACCGCGGCAAAAGCCGCGGTTTTTTTGTTTTATGCCAGAGTATGTAGCTTCATTTTTAGTAAATTTGCAAGGTTGTGTATTTGCTTGGATGGTTGGTGTCGTCGCACATAAATCTTCCGTCAGGGCAAAACGAAATAATATGAATTAGTGTAAAAAATCAGAAATAATGAGATTGAAAGGTTTGTTTTCTAAGATGATGTTGTGCTTTGCGGTGGTTGCGTTTTTGTCGACTACAACCTATGCTCAATGCCAACAGGCGGGGAGTGAATGTAAGCCTGCCAAGTATGTGTTTTTGTTTATCGGAGATGGTATGGGCTTTTCGCACATTGCGCTTACCGAAGCCTACAACGCCGCTAAATTGAATAAGATCGGAAGTGAGCCTCTGCATTTTACGCAGTTTCCGGTGCTCGGAATGGCGACAACATATTCCGCAAGTAATATGATAACCTGTTCTTCCGCCGCGGCTACCGCCTTAGCGTCAGGTTATAAGACAAAAAACAACCATTTGGGTGTAGGACCCGACTCGGTCAATGTCCATCAGATTTCATACAAACTCAAGGAGTTGGGTTACTCTATCGGTATAATGACTTCTGTTACTATCGACCATGCGACACCTGCAGGTTTTTATGGTCACAGCGCAAATAGAAGCTCATATTTTGACATTTCGCTACAGCTGCCTGAAAGCGGTTTTGACTTTTTCGGCGGTGGCGGCTTCGAGGGAGCCAAATCCAAAAAAATAGAGAATGCCGAGAGAAAGATATATGAAAAGGTAGAAAATTATGGTTATACCGTCGCATACGGACTTGAGGATTACAAGGCGAAGAAAAACGGCGCTGAGAAAATGATCCTTTTCCAGGAGAAGCCGAAGAAGGACGAGATACTTCCTTTTGTCATCGGCAGGTCGGATAATGATATGGCTCTTAAGGACGTGGTCGCAAGTGCGATAGACTTCATATACAAGCCTGACATGAAGGGCTTCTTTATGATGTGTGAGGGTGGCAAGATTGACTGGAGTGCCCACAATAACGATGTTGCTGGTACTATTACAGAGACTATAGATATGGATGAGGCTGTCGCTGTCGCATATGAATTCTATAAACAGCATCCTGACGAGACCTTGATTGTGGTTACCGCCGATCACGAGACAGGTGGCCTTACACTTGGCAGAACAAAAGGCTATACTTTTGACTTGTCGGGAATTGACGCGTCGATAAAAAGTGTAGACGGCAAGAATCTTACAGTAGAAAATTATATGAAGCAGGAACCTTTGGACTCTATCAGCAAGGCATGTAAAATCGGATGGACAACTTCATCGCATACCGGAGGCGCTGTCCCTGTTTTCGCTGTAGGTGCGGGTAGCAGATTGTTCGCCGGCAGAATGAATAACACTGACATACCTAAGAAAATAATGAAAGCTATGGGTGCGGTCGCAAAGTATACTGACCATTACTATAGGAGGGTGGACATTTTCGCTGATGAGGCTCCTATCAGCTCCAACGATATAGTATTCCTCGGCAACTCTCTTACAGAGGGTGGCAAATGGAGCGAATATTTCGCAGATGTCAATGCCAAATTGAACAAAAAAGGTGGAGCGATCAGAAACAGAGGTATTATCGGCGACACTTTCGGCGGAATCAACGACCGTTTGGATCCGATACTTGAGGGAAAGCCTGCCAAGCTGTTTTTCCTTTGCGGAACTAATGATATAAGCCATAATCTTTCGGCTGATTCTATCGCTAATGGAGTAATGAGCGTAGTTAAAAGGGTCAAGGCCGCATCGCCTAAGACTAAGATCTACTTGCAGTCGCTTCTTCCGTTCAACGAGAGCTTCAACAGGTACAAACTTCTCACCGGTAAGACTGCGATGGTTTCAGAAATCAACGCCAAACTTGCGAAGATGGCCAAGGAAGAGAAGGTGGAGTTTGTAAACCTATATCCGCTTTTCCTCGAAAACGGTGCTGAGGATTTGAAGAAGCCGGCATCGGAGCAAGTGCTTAGAAAATCGATAACAAGAGACGGCCTTCACCTCACTCAGGACGGTTATAAGATTTGGATTGAAGCCATAAGGAAATATGTTAAGTAACAAGGATTAATATCCTCATAATCAGATATATCAAAATTACAATATAAATGGGAGAGTTCACAAGAAAAAGCATCCTGCAATTATTCTCAGAGAAACCTGGATGCGAAGTGGTCGTTAAAGGTTGGGTAAGAACTAAAAGAGGTAATAAAAATGTCTCTTTTATCGCCCTTAACGACGGAAGTACAATTAAGAATATGCAGGTTGTCTGCGACAGCGCAAAGTTCCCTGAAGATTCTTTGAAAGATGTTACTACAGGTGCGTGTGTTTGCGTAAAAGGATTATTGGTGGAGAGTATGGGCAAAGGTCAGACTGTCGAAGTTCAGGCCGAGTCTGTGGAGGTCTATGGCAAAGCGGATCCTGCGGACTACCCTTTGCAGAAAAAAGGACACTCATTGGAGTTCCTTAGGGATATCGCACATTTGAGACTGAGAACCAATACTTTCGGTTGCGTCATGAGAATCCGCAACGCTATGGCTTATGCGATTCATCAGTATTTCAAC
>CAMGTS010000028.1 GCA_946062035.1 uncultured Bacteroidales bacterium | reverse complement strand
CGATTAATAAATGCAGATACCGTCTACTCCGTGTATTTGCAGATGAGATCTTCCGTCCTCAGATTTTTCCACCCTTCCGATAACTTTTGCAGGGATTCCGAATCCTTCGGAAATAGCGATAATATCTTGTGCAATCGCCTCAGGCACATAGAATTCCATACGATGCCCCATATTGAACACCTTGTACATCTCCTTCCAAGGAGTTCCGCTCTCTTGCTGGATCGTACGGAAAAGAACAGGCGGAGCGAAAAGATTGTCCTTTATAATCATCAGATTATCAACAAAATGAAGAATCTTTGTTTGTGCGCCTCCGGTACAATGCACCATACCGTCAATCCTGTTTCGGAACTTATCCAAAACCGCTTTCACGACGGGAGCATACGTCCTCGTAGGAGAGAGCACTAACTTGCCATAGGTAAGCCCTGTTTCAGGTTCGATTTCAGTCAGTCTCTTAGTTCCGCTGTACACAAGTTCCTCAGGCATAGAACAATCGTAAGTTTCAGGATATTTTTCTGAAATATTCTTCGCGAAGACATCGTGTCTTGCTGAAGTGAGTCCGTTGCTCCCCATTCCCCCGTTATAAGAGTCCTCATACGATGCCTTTCCGTCTGAAGCGAGAGCCACTATCACATTACCTGCCTTAATCTTGGAATTATCTATAACCTCAGAACGCCTTATTCTTGCGAATACAGTCGAATCAACGATGACAGTCCTCACCAAATCACCGACATCAGCTGTCTCACCTCCCGTCTGAATGATTCTGACGCCATACTCGTCCATCTTCTTAACGAACTTCTCCGCACCAGAAATCAGCCGTTCTATCACCTCGCCAGGAATGAGCTTCTTGTTTCGTCCGATGGTAGAACTTATATAGATATTGTCCGTGATGCCCACGCATAGCAGGTCATCTGTATTCATCACTATAGCGTCCTGAGCGATACCATCCCATACACTCATATCTCCCGTCTCTTTCCAATACGCATAGGCAAGAGACGATTTAGTACCAGCCCCGTCAGCATGCATGACCGCACACATGTCGGCATCGCCGGCAAAAGTGACATCAGGGACGATTTTGCAAAAAGCCTTAGGGAACAAACCCTTGTCAATATTCTTGATGGCGTTGTGTACATCTTCCTTCTGAGACGATACACCACGCAGCGCATAACGATCTGTTGAACGATTTTCCATACCCGACAAATTTAGACAAATAAACCGCAAATAGAGCTCAGAAGACAAATTTGTTTAGGTCACACCATTTTTAATACCGACAGTCGCAAAGAGATCCGTAACGGTTTTGTCATCACAGCACAGATTCTCTCCCCAAAAACCCATTATGACAGCCGAAAATCGCATAGTTTTTAAAAAATATACCTACTTTTACGCCATCAACAGGCAAAAACAGTGTTTTTTCTAAAAAATATACCATAATGAGCAATGTCCGCACCAGAGCGATGGCAGAATTCGCCACACATGAAGCCAAAAGATTTTACGAAGACGAAAAACCCACTACAGACTATTTCGGCGTCAATGTTTTCGATATGCAGAAAATGCAGATGTACCTTTCCGAGAAAGCGTTCAACGCTGTCGAGGCTGCTATAGACCACGGAGAGAAAATCGAAAGGGAGATTGCAGACCAGATCGCCGCAGGAATGAAAAACTGGGCGGTCAAGATGGGAGCCACCCACTACACCCACTGGTTTCAGCCTCTGACGGACGCCACAGCGGAAAAACACGAATCTTTTTCAAGCCCGATCGAAGGCAAGGCAGGTTCGCTCGAAAGAAAAGGTTCTTTCGAAGATTTCAAAGGAAGCACATTGATTCAGCAGGAGCCTGACGCATCAAGTTTTCCGAACGGAGGTCTGAGAAACACTTTCGAAGCGAGAGGATATACAGCATGGGATCCGAGTTCCCCTGCGTTCATCATGGGCAAGACATTGTGTATTCCTACGGTTTTTGTGGCATATACAGGTGAGTCATTGGATCAGAAAACCCCTCATCTTAAATCAATCGCGGCTATCAGCAAGGCGGCGACCGCCATATGCAGAATGTTCGACAAAAATGTCAGCAAAGTAATTCCCCAGTTAGGTATAGAGCAGGAGTACTTCCTTGTAGATGAGGCGCTTTTCAATGCGAGACCGGATCTTCAGGCATGCGGCAGAACCCTGCTCGGACACAATGCGGCAAAAGACCAGCAGCTTGAAGACCATTACTTCGGCGCTATCCCGAGCAGAGTCGTAGCGTTCATGCAAGATTTCGAGACTGAAGCATATAAGCTCGGAGTCCACTTAAAGACCCGCCACAACGAAGTCGCCCCTAACCAATTTGAGTTCGCGCCAATTTACGGTGAGGCCAATATTTCCTCTGACCAGAATCTTATGATGATGATTATCATGAAGTCAATAGCGGAGAAGCACAAGCTCAAGGTTCTTTTCCACGAAAAGCCTTTCGATGGCGTAAACGGGTCAGGCAAGCATTGCAACTGGAGCCTCGTAACCAATACCGGCGTAAACCTTTTCAAACCGGGTAAGACACCCCGCACAAACCTGCAGTTCCTATGCTTCTTCGCATCGGTAATAAGAGGAGTTTACGAACATAACAGACTACTGATGAGCACCGTGACTTCTTTGAACAACATGTATAGGATGGGCGGGCACGAGGCTCCTCCAACAATCCTCAGCGTTTTCATAGGAGAGACCCTCAGCCGACTTGTAGAAAGCATAGAGAACTACTCAGACAAAGGTGTGGAGGCCGTTCAGAAAAAAGATGTCAAAGTCCGCAGCAAATTGCACATTGTAAATCAGATACCGGAGATTCTACCTGACAACACAGACAGGAACAGAACCTCACCTTTTGCCTTTACGGGTAACAGATTCGAGTTCCGTGCAGTCGGTTCATCCGCCAATGTAGCTTCTTCTGTTTTTGTACTTAACACCATTGTCGCAGAGCAGCTTATACGATTCAAAGAATTGGTTGTCAAATATATGGATGACGGCCTAAGCGAGGCGAAGGCAATGATGAAAGTCATCCGCCAGTTCTTTTTGGAGTCAAAGAAAATACGATTCGAGGGGAACGGATACAGCGAAGAGTGGCGTCAGGAGGCACAAAGGCGAGGTTTGAGCGAGATAAGGAACACTACAGACGCTTTTGCCGAATATATTGACAAGAAGAACATCAAACTCTTTCAGGATCTTGATATCATGACAGGCAAAGAGGCCGTCGCAAGATATGAGGTATTGAATGAGATTTATGTCAAAAAACTTCAGATTGAAGCAAGGGTTCTCGGCGATCTGGTGACCAATCATGTCATCCCTACCGCAATAACATTCCAGAATTCTCTTATTTCCAACGTACAGGGAGTCAAGGAATTATTTCCTGACGAATATAAGACCCTCTGTGAAACGCAGTTAAGGTTAATTCCGAAAATTTCGGGATACATCAATAATCTCAGCAAAGAGGTCAAATCGATGATAGACGCACGTAAGGTCGCCAATAAAATCGAGGATATCCCGACAAGAGCCAAAGAGTACGAAAAAAACGTTTTCCCTTATATGCACATAATCAGACAGTACACCGATAAGTTAGAGATGGTCATCGATGATGAATTATGGCCGCTCCCTAAATATCGTGAACTGCAATCGTTCAGATAGAGTTATATTTACAGCGCATTATATCCGAGTTACAACATGCAAGGAAGAGCTGAAATAGGAAATCTCAGAACGTTCGGTCTGCTTTTGGCAGCATTATTCATTTTTGTTTCCGGATTTTTCGTTTCAGCAGGAAGTTATTCAGGAGGATGGGTTCCGATTCTGTCCGGCTATTGTGATATAGAGGCGGTTACATCTTATACCGGTTGGGGGATAGCTTTGGGTCTGCTGTGCGCGACGCTGCTTTTCGTTTCGGTTTACATTGTCAGCTATCCTGTATTGAATACTGAACGGGAACGTATAGTGGCGGTGCTTTTGAGTTCCTCCATAATATTCACCGATCCGAGAGCTGTCTGCTTCAACTCGATATACCTTGCTGCTCTCTGCCTTGTGTGGGTTCAATTCTATGTTTTAAGGGGCGAGCAGTACTATATAGGATTTTTTCTTGTTTCGCTCGCCTCGTTGTTTTTCGCACCGGTGATTTGGGCCATTCCGATAGCTTTGCTTCTTGTCTTTACCGATATGCAGGACGGACTCAGGAAGCTTCTTAAAGCGATTGGAGGAATGCTTACGCCATACATTTTGTTCCTGTCATTCAGATATATGTGCTTCGATGATGTGGGCGAATTCCTGCATGCGTTCTATGGTGAAATGACGAAATTCTCATTCGGACTGTTCGCTAACCATCTGTCATATATATTTCTTGTACTCTGTACGATTATCATTGTATTAAGGGCGATGACTCAGATCGTTTCGGGTTTGAGACGCACGGGCATAGCTGAAGCTCACGCTGACAAGCTGCAATGCATAAACGTTCTCCTCAACTGCACATTATTCCTCATGTTTTGCGGAGCCGCAGGAACACCGCTTTCCCCGCTTATCGGGGCTCCTCTTGCAATCCTTCTGTCGAAATACTTTTCCGCCCAGGCGAACTCCGCCGCCGCAAAAATCGAGTGGATAATATTGCTCTGCGCATTAGTAGTCGCAAGGCTTGGCTACTTTATAAGTTAATTTGGTTTTGCCTTTTGAAAAGGCTACATTTGAAAACCTTTTAGGCAAACAAACAATTATTAAACTATGATCAGAAAGTTTTTCCTCTCATGTGTGGCCATCGTTTTGGTCCTGACACTTGTTCCGTCGGAAAGCGCGGCTCAGAAATCGAAGTATAAACCTCAGCAGTTTATCGACAAAGTTCTGAGATCAGACCCGAATATGCGTGATGCCATTTACGCAATCAAGGCTGTGGATCAGAACGGCAAGGTTATAGCTCAGATTAATCCGAACCTTCCTCTTCTTACCGCCTCCAACCTCAAAACCATCTCTACAGGCATAGGACTTGTCTGCCTTGGAGAAGATTTCAAGTTCAAAACCAAAATAGCATACAGCGGCACAGTCAAGGGGAACACTCTTCATGGTGACCTATATATTATAGGCGGCGGAGACCCTACGCTCGGCTCCTCTGACCCTGTAGCATACAGCATCGACTCGATTTTCGGCGTATGGGCCGATGCGGTCAAAGCTTTAGGCGTTACGAAAATTGAGGGTAATATCGTAGTTGACGACAGTTACTTCGAGAGGGAAGCCATACCAAGCGCATGGAGTTGGGGCAATTTGGGATATGACTATGGTTGCGCTCCAAGCGGCCTGATGTTCAATGAAAACCTTCTCAACGTCAAGCTCGTCCCAGGCAAGCAGGAAGGCGACAAAGTCAAGATTATTCTCGACTACCCTGAATTACCGGGCTTTACATTCGTCAACGAGCTTTCTACAGGAGCCGCAAAAACCGGGAACTGGAGTGAGTTCAACGTTGCGGATCTCTCTATGGTAGGCAAATTCAGCGGCACAGTCCCTATTGATAGAGATACCGTCAAGACTCAGGTTTCCAATAAATTCCCTCACATCTCGTGCGGAGCGGCGTTCAGAGATTTCCTTATAGCGAAAGGTGTGAAAGTTCCTATGGAAATCGTGCCTGTCGAGAACAGATGCAAGAATACTTCGCTTACTCCTGTTGTCGAGACATATTCTCCTGAGCTTTGGAAGATTGTGAATGTCTGCAACCACATAAGCAACAACCTCTACGCAGAGGTAATTTTCAGAGCTGTCGCAAAAGAAATGACAGGAAAAGGGACATATTATGCGGCACAGAAATATTTTGACGAGAAGATACAGGAACTTGGAGTCAGCACCGTCGGATATACACAGGACGACGGCAGCGGACTTTCAAGAGAGAACTACGTTTCTCCTGAGTTCTTCTGCAACTTCTTTACTATGATGTCAAAACAGCCTGTTTTCCAGAAATATTTCGAGAGCATGCCATATCCTGGAGTCGGAACAATGCGCAGCGTACTCAAAGACAGAGATCCGAGATATGCGGCCAATGTCCATGCAAAGAGCGGTTCTCTCTCATGCGTGAAGACATACTCAGGATATGTAGTCGGCGGAAAAAAGAGCGGACTTATCAAGTTTTCGTTCCTCGTGAACAACTATTCATGCAAGACAAAGGAGATTCAAAAACGCCTTGAGGAGTTCATGTACTCATTGGCTTGCACAGACTAATAAGATTTCATCAATTAATTAAATACCAACAAATAATTTTTAACAGTTATGTTAACTCTTTCACAGAAAGCTATAGAATTGCCTGCTTCCCCTATCAGGAAGTTGGTGCCTTATGCTGACGCCGCTAAAAAAAGAGGTGTCAAAGTGTTCCACCTAAACATCGGCCAGCCTGATATCGACTCTCCGAAATGTGTTATGGACGCTATTCACAACGTCAACCTCAACAACCTTGCATACACAAATTCAGCAGGTTTGGAGTCATATAGAAAAGGGCTTGCAAACTACTACAACAAAATCGGAATCGACGCTGATTACTCAGACATTATCGTCACAACTTCTGGTAGTGAGGCGGTTCTTTTCGCATTGTCTGTAATATGCAACCCGGGCGACGAGGTTGTCGTAATGGAGCCTTTCTACACAAACTACAGAGCATTCGCAATTCAGAACGGAGTTACCCTCGTCCCTATTTCTACAAAGATTGACGACGGTTTCCAGGTTCCGCCGATTGAAGAGTTTGACAAATACATAACTCCTAAAACAAAGGCTATCCTTATCTGCAACCCTGGCAACCCTACAGGTACCCTTTATTCTCAGGAAGGTCTTGAAAAACTTGCACAGATCGTAAAGAAACACGATATCTACCTTCTTTCTGACGAGGTTTACAGAGAGTTCTGCTATTCAGACACTCCACACTTCTCCGCTATGCAGCTCAAGGGCATCGAGCAGAATGTTCTTCTTTTGGATTCAGTTTCAAAGAGATACAGTATGTGTGGCGCACGTATTGGATGTGTCGTTTCAAAGAACAAAGAGGTAATGGCCGCTATGATGAAGTTCGCACAGGCACGTCTTTGCTCTCCAGTTGTTGACCAGATGGCCGCTGAGGCGGCTCTTGATACTCCTAAAGAGTATTTCGATGCGGTTAAGGCTGAATATATCCACAGAAGAGATGTAATGGTCGAACTACTCAACAATATTCCTGGTGTATACACACCTACCCCAATGGGTGCGTTCTACACTATCGCCAAGCTTCCTGTTGATGATGCTGAGAAGTTCGCAAAATGGATGCTTGAGGAATTCAACTACAATGGCGAAACAACAATGGTAGCTCCTGCAGCCGGATTCTATGCTACTCCTGGTACAGGTACCAATGAGGTACGTCTTGCATACGTTCTCAAGGTTGAGGATATCAGACACGCTATCAAGTGCCTGGAAGAGGGTCTCAAGGCTTATCCTGGACGTACTGTCTAATAAGATATCGATTACAGATAAGAGAAGGGCGGCAAATATGCCGCCCTTTTTGTGATTGTATCACCATCGGAGTTCGTACAAATTCCGTACTTATTCCCTGTTTTTGCTGTCTATCAGTATAGTCACGGGGCCGTCATTGATAAGTTCGACATCCATCTCCGCACCAAAGGTCCCTGTCTGAATTTCTTTGCCCATAGCGACTGTCAGCGAAGCTATCATCTTCTCATATAAAGGAACTGATATTTCAGGTTTAGCCGCCTTTATATATGACGGCCTATTGCCTTTAGCGGTCATTGCCATAAGCGTAAACTGACTGACTAACAGTATATTTCCTCCAGCCTCCAAGACGGATTTATTCATAACCCCATTATCATCGTCAAAAATCCTGAGATTCACTATTTTTCGAGTAAGCCACTCTATATCCGAATCATCGTCCTCGTTGCAAATCCCCACAAGGATCATCATTCCCTGTCCGATTTCAGATTTCAGGTTTCCTTTTATAGTGACGCTTGCCCTTTTGACCCTTTGAATTACTACTCTCATATTATCGGTGCGTAATGATATCAGACTCAGAACCTTACTTTTCCAAAGACTTCTCCCTCTCAGCGAGGACTTCCGCCTTATTGCCTCTGATCATGACTGTAAATCCGTCTTTAACAAGTGGTTGGGCGATCAGTTCCATCTCATGGGGTGTCACTTCACTCAACCCTTCGGCAGGTGTATCTCTGTCCAAAGAGTACATCATTATCTCACGGGGCTTAAGCTCTCTGACAAGTTCAATCCATTTTTTGCAGTGCTCCTTATCGGTGCAGTCAACAGCGACTGTTTCGCCAGTCTTAGGATTCTCCACAGTTCCCCTGAGGAACATAGTCTGAAGGATAAAGTTCCCGTTGAATTTTTTCAGTTCCTCAATGGTCTTTTCCAAAGAGTACGATGGCGCAGGTCTGTTGATAGAGTTTACATAATCGCATATCGCAGAGTCTATTTTCAGAATCGGGCTGTCGATTTTCATCAAAGCTTCTCGGACATCATCTTTCCATAGCATAGACGAATTGGAGAGAACAGAAACTTTGGCTTGCGGATATAATTTGTCGCGCAGCTCTATCGTAACATCCACTATCTCGGCAAAATGGGGATTCATCGTAGGCTCGCCGTTGCCTGAAAAAGTTATCGAGTCTATTTTAGCCCCTTGCTCCGCAAGTTCAGTCAGTCGCTCCTTCAATGCGCTTCTTACATCCTGCACATCAGGAAGTTTCTTATCGTCCGTATGATCTTTATTCCATCCTAATTCACAATATATACAGTCAAAGCTGCAAATCTTGCCATACTCCGGAAGAATATTGATACCCAATGAACTGCCGAGACGCCTACTGAAAATAGGCCCGACTATTATGCTATTGAAAAGTTTTGTAGGCATAATCCTATTCTATGCTAAACGTTTTGATTTACTCGTTTCCGTCAATCTGAACCTGTTGTTGAAATCGACATCGGTAATCAGAACCACCCCAGGCCTTTTGCCAGCTTCAAGGCTACCAAGGAGGCTCTCTTTTCCGAGAGCTTTCGCCCCGTTGAGGCACGCCCAATTCAGTATTTCATTCAGGTGTATATGCGGGAAATGTGAATTTAGGCACTTTATCTCCTCTACTATCGAAAGCACCTTATTGCTTGAAAGACTGTCCGTTCCGAGACAAATATCCAAATTGTTCATGCGCATCAGGTCCAATGGAGGCAACGCCCTGTGTATAAATATATTGGAAAGAGGGCATATAGTAAAGTACGGTGTCTCCAAATTATCTCTCGCAGCGTCTATACTTGTCTGACTAATGACCACGTTATGTACAAGATTTATTTTACCTTTTATCTTGTTCTGTGAGTCAAGATATTCGGATGCACCACAGGAACATCTCAGTCTTTCGATAAAATATTCAAGAGCAGTCTTTCCTGTTACCGGAGGCGTTGACATATTACGTCCTTTATAGTTCTCCCATAAAGCCCCACTACCGTACATTATCATTTCCTCCTCTTCACCGCTTTCCTGACTGTGATACGAAAGGTATCCACTTTTAAGCGCCTGAGCGGAAGTGATTTCCAAAAGTTTCGGGCTCATCGTATAGCAAGAGTGCGGAGTTACGGCAGCGTCTATTCCCATTGCGGTTCCTCCATCCGCTACTTCTATCCCCCGTTTAAGAACGCTCTCTGCATCCTCAGGTTCAGAACCGAACAATTCGACAAAAGTCCTGTAATAGACAGGAAGATTCTTTGAACAATACTCTTTCTTAAATCCGAAGCTTTCATCGCAATTGCTTATGTCTGAAACCGCTACAACTCCCTGATTCTGAAAATTCAGGAATTCCTCCTCCATCGCTTTCGCACGCCCGTCCTTGTCAACGGATTCTCTCAGGGCGTTTATCTGATTGATAAAGCCGCTCATTCCCGTAGCTTCCTTAAATGCTCCTTTCAGATGTGAAAGCTCGATATGGCAATGGGCGTTGACAAATCCAGGAGTAATCACGCCATTGTAAAACTCTATATCCGATAGCATTCCCGCCTTTGCCCTATCCGCCTCATCGTCTGTCAACCGGCCTGTGCTTACAATAGTACCGTTTTCATCGACCTCCACAAAACCATTTCTGAGCGGAAGCGCAACCTTACCGCCTTGTACTATTGGCAATATATAATCAGCTGATATTCTTCGCATTATGTTTATATAGAGATAATTTTCTTATTTCTTTTTAATTGTTTCGGACGCTTTAGAAGGGTCGTCTACTTCCTTTCCTTTTAAGGCCGGTTTCTTCTCAATTACCGCCTTCTTCTTATTGTCAGGCTGCATATTTATAACCTCTTCATCCGCATTGACAGATAGTTTCCATTCTCCGTCATCATACCCTTGTTCAGGTGTATTTACATGGACTTCAATGTTTTTAGAAGCCTTGCCTTTCCCATGATATAAAACTCTGGGTAACGTAAATCTTGCCATTAAACTTTCCTAC
>CAMGTS010000027.1 GCA_946062035.1 uncultured Bacteroidales bacterium | reverse complement strand
TCCTAACGCCAAAATTGGCAAGAATGTAGTTATAAGCCCTTTCGCAACTATTGCTGAGCATGTGGAGATCGGGGACGGAACATGGATCGGTCCTTATGTCTCTATTAATGACTACGTTAAAATCGGAAAGAATTGTAAGATTTTCAACGGTGCCGTTATCGGTGCGCTTCCTCAGGATTTGAAGTTTAAGGGTGAGGAGACTTATGTTGAAATAGGCGATAACGTAATGATCCGCGAATATTGTACTGTCAGCCGTGGTACGGCGGCAAGCGGAAAATATAAGACTACCATAGGCAATGATTCGTTTCTTATGGCCTATGTCCATGTCGCTCATGACTGTCGTATTGGCAATCATGTGATACTTGTCAGTTATGTAGGTCTTGCCGGTGAGACAGATGTAGATGATTGGGCTATCGTTGGCGGTTCTTCAGGAGTTCACCAATTTACCCGAATCGGTTGTCATGCGATGTTGAGTGGAGGTTCCTATGTCGGAAAGGATATCCCTCCTTATGCGATGGTCGGAAAACGTCCTGTCTCATTCTGTGGAATCAACAGTGTCGGTTTGAGGCGAAGAGGCTTTACCGCTGAACAAATCGAGAGAATCAAGGATGTCTACAGGATAATATACCAAAGCGGTATGAATGTAGGCATGGCTTGCAAGGTCGCTCAAGAGCAGCTCCCTGATTCTGAAGAGAAACAGACTATCCTGAACTTTGTTGAAGGTTCAAAACGAGGTATAGTAGGATATAACCCTAAACAGGCTTCGGAAGAGTAGTCCTCCCATGAAGTGTGTTTTATCAACAGCATATTTACCACCGGTAGAATATTTTGTCGCCATCGCAAATTGCGGTGGCGCAAATGTTGAGGGGCACGAAATCTATCAGAAACAGTCGTGGCGGAATCGTTGTAATATATTCACGACAAATGGCCCGATGTATCTGAATATACCGGTGAGAAGAAGCGGAGTAGAGCATTCCCATAAGATTCCGATCGCAGATGTACTGATTGATTACTCGGACAATTGGGTCAGGCTGCACAAGAGGGCTATAGACTCCGCTTATATGAATTCCCCATTCTTTGAATACTACAGAGATGATATTTTTTCCCTTATGGAGTGCGGTGAAGAGTCGTTATTGCGCTTCAACACACGCCTTACGGAGAAACTGCTTGAACTTTGCGGTGTGAAGGCTGAAATTTCTTTTACGGATAAATATGAAAGGTATCCGGACCTTCTGCAAATAATGCAAAATGATGAAAAGCCAACGAACGGGAATCTGTTTTCACAAGACGGCATTCTTGATTTGAGAAGCGCAATCCATCCCAAACACAAAGGTCCTGACTTGTTGCGACTTTTTGATATGGAAAAACCCTACTGGCAGGTTTTTTCCGCGAAGCAGGGTTTTATACCGAATCTTTCTATTATCGATTTGCTGTTCAATGAAGGTCCGAACAGTATCTCTTATCTTACGATAAGTCGCCGATAACACATATCGGCATCTGTCGTTAGAATCTATAGCCGAAGGTAAAGAGCAGTCTCCAGTCGTTTCTCTTTATAGGAGTCTCTGCACAGACATAATCTGATACGACATCCGCAGCGTCATAAATGAGTGTCTGTTTCTTAATCGACTGCTGATATGCGACATCAGTAAAGAATCCGCATTTAGTCGTAAAGCCTAAACCGAAAGAGCCTACATAGCTTTCGAACACTTTGCCGAAAACCTCCTTTTTGAGACCTGCAGTACTATACTGGAAACCTCCTCTGACTGAAATATATGGGACAGGATTAACTTCTGCACCGAATCTTACCTTGTCAGAACGGTCAAATACCGATTGGATTTCGGAGTTTATCCCGCTGAAATCCTCTTCTAAAGAACGCTCCGTACTTGGGCTGTTGTGAAGTCTTGCCTGAGAGTATTTGCTTCCCTCATAATCCAAGCTGAAAGCTCCCCAAGGGAATGTCAACGCCGCACCTACGCTATATCTGAACGGTGTATTGACCCTATAGTCAAAAGCGGCTTCAGGTGAGTTGATTGTAGCGTGGTAGTTGTCATCGAAATATGTGTCGAGATCCCAATAGCATTTGTCAGTAAGGAAATACCAGGTAGGTGAGGAAATAGACGCTCCCAATCTGACAAAAGGCGCAGGGGTGTAGATGAATCCCAACTGGAAGTCGATACCGCTACCGCTTGTTGTCTGGTGGTAGAACTGTCTCATATAGTCGAATCCGGAGTCACTGAGCATAGGGTTTCCGTCAGCATCAGTACTCTCTTCTGTATATGTCTCCTCAACTTTGTTCCATACAGAATGGAATCCGACGTTAAATCCTAAATAGAATTTGTTTCCGAAGTTGAATCCCATATTCACGTTGCTGACAGAATTGCTTCCGTACTGTTTCCTGTTGTATGTCTGGAAAGAGTTGTATGAGTCCGGATTGTAATATGTAGCGGCGATAAATTCACTTGGATTGGTGTCCAAAGTGTCAACAATGCTGCCATTCCATGCAAGCAGATACGGCCACATTCCGACTCCGAATGTCCTGAACGGATCCTGACTGTTGTTCATGTCCATATCATACCCGAGATAGCCGCTCATATTATTCGCAAGAGCGTCCGCATAACTTGAACCACCTACGAATGCGTTGTTTTTAACAGTAGTGTTAAAGTTATTCTGCTTATTGTATGTGAGTCCGAATGAGAAGCCGACAAGGCCGGTATTCCTGTTGCGTCCTATAGACATGTTGGCTACTCCGCCCAGATTGGCTATGCCAAAAGATGTTCTTGTAGCCTTTGTGTTCATGCCTCCGAAGTTCGTTTCAATCACAGAAGTATAGAAAGCCGGAGTAAACCCTACTTCATTGTATTTGTAAACTGCTGATGCGGCAGGATTTATGCTGATTGCTCCGAGATCTCCTCCTAATGCTGTCATTGCATTTCCCATCGCTACGCTTCTGGCTGTCCCCTCCACCTTGTTGTCGGAAAGAGAGTATGCGGTATAAGCGTTCTGTGCGTTAGCATTCATAGAGAATAGCGTAACCGCTATGCCGCTAAGCAATATCAAAACCTTTTTCATTATAGTACTAAGTTTGAATTGTTAATCTTATTTGTCTGAATATCAGGGGCTATCTTCTTGTAGAAGAACCACCGCTCCGACCGCCGCTTGAATGGCTTCCACCACCGCCGGAATATCCGCCACCTGAAGAACCGCTTCTTGAATAGCTGCCGGTCGAGTAAGATGAGTTGCTTGAACGGCTTGTAGAGCTGCTCCTCGTTGAAGAGTTGCTATTGGATGACCTGCTTGAACTTCCGCTTGATTGTCTGAAAGTGTTGCTGTTTCCGTATGAACTCTTGCTTGATCCGCTTCGGCTTGTCGAAGGACGGTAAGTGGTGCCGCTCTTACTTGTCGTATGGGTGCTTCTTACTGACGATGACGGTCTTCTTGAAGTGTTGCCGTATCCGCTGTTGATAGCGTTGTTGTTATATACGGCCCCATTGCCGGAGTTGAGCGTACTGCCTGTCCTGTTTGCAGAGGTGTTGCCTCTGCTTGTAGAACCAGCTCCTATCCCAATACTTCCGCTCCTTCTTGTAGAAGAGTTGCCCTGGTGCATATTAGGGTTAGGTCTTGTTGAAGGTCTTGCGGATGAATTGCCGGCAGGTCTTGTAGAAGAACCGTTGCCTCTGTAGCTTGTATTGCCACCGGATGTATTGACACTGGTTGCGTTATTGCCTCTAATCCTGTCCATGGTAGGTCTTCTGTAGTCAGAACCTGTCGTGCGGCGGGTAGAGCTTCCGGAAGCTCCTATTGACGGCCTGTTACCTGTTACAGATGAAAATCCGTTGTTTCTGCCGTGGTATCGGTCGTTCCTGCTTGCTATATGTCTTCTGTTGCCCATGTTGTTGCGGCTGCCGTAATAGCCGTTCCTCCACGGACGTGAGTAGCCAGGACCCCAGCCCCAGTGATGAGGAGGATAATGCCATCCCCAACCCCAATTGAACCAAGGGTCATACCAACTGAACCAAGGGTCGTACCAACCCCATCCTATATGCCAACTCCAACCCCAAGTCGGTCTCCAAGTGTAGTATGTACCCCAATATGGATTGTACCATCCTGTACCCCAAGTTATTCCGTAAGGTCTGTACCAACCGTAGTTGTAGCTCCAGAACGGATTGCACCAACGGTAATCCCACGTGTCAATATTGATGTTGACAGTGTATGACGGACTGTCGAATTTTCTTAATCTCGCCTCGTAACTCTCATCGTCGTCTACGACAGCGTATGTCGTATTAGGTTCGTAATCAACGTTTACTACGTTATTGTTACCGACATATATGGTGTCGACATTTGAAGCGTCGCCGACCCTGAAAACTGTGTTTGAGGCCGATGTCTTGAAAGCGTTGCTTGTCTTGCCCTGAAGCTGTCTGATTTCCGAACCGGAATTTGTCCGGGTCGAAGAGGATTCCGCATCGGAGGTGTAGTAGATACTGTTAACATATCCCCCGTTGCCGTTTGCAGAGTAGTTGCCCGTACCGCATGATACAAGTGCCAAACTTACTGCAACCAAGATAGATGAAGTAATGTTTTTCATATGACCTCCCGTTAAATAATTTTTGTATTTTTGCGCAGCTTAGAGCGTTTTGCCCTAAGCTTTGGAACAAAGGTATCAAAAATTATTCCACATTAATTATGTCGAAACAGATTACATCGAGAGCAGAGAATTATTCTCAATGGTATAATGACCTTGTAGTGAAGGCGGGTCTTGCTGAAAATTCAGCTGTCAGAGGTTGTATGGTTATCAAGCCTTGGGGCTATGCCATTTGGGAAAAGATGCAGAGGCAGTTGGATAAAATGTTTAAGGAGACAGGACACGAAAACGCATATTTCCCGCTTTTTATCCCTAAATCTTTCCTCAGCCGTGAGGCGGAGCACGTAGAGGGATTCGCAAAAGAGTGTGCGGTAGTGACTCACCACCGCCTTATGACAAATCCAGACGGTCCCGGTGTTGTTGTCGACCCTTCCGCAAAATTGGAAGAGGAGCTTATCGTAAGGCCTACTTCAGAGACTATTATCTGGAGCACATATAAGAATTGGATCAGTTCATACAGAGATCTTCCTATCCTCGTAAACCAGTGGGCGAATGTGGTGAGATGGGAGATGAGAACCCGTCTTTTCCTCCGTACCGCTGAGTTCTTGTGGCAGGAGGGACATACGGCTCATGCGACAAGAGAAGAGGCTTTGGAAGAGGTAAAGAAGATGATCAATGTTTATGCGGAGTTCGCGAGAAACTATATGGCATTGCCTGTTATAGTTGGTGAAAAGACTGAATCAGAGAGATTCGCCGGAGCGTTGAATACATTCTGTATTGAAGCGATGATGCAGGATGGAAAGGCTTTGCAGGCGGGTACTTCTCACTTCCTCGGTCAGAATTTCGCAAAGGCATTTGATGTCAAATATCAGACTAAAGACGGTGGTCTTGAATATGTATGGGCTACTTCATGGGGTGTATCCACAAGGCTTATGGGAGCGCTTATCATGGCCCACAGCGACGATAACGGTTTGGTTCTTCCTCCTAATCTCGCTCCTATTCAGGTTGTTATGGTGCCTATCTTCAATAAGGATGAGCAGTTGAAGGCGGTTCTCGCCAAGATGAATGAGATAAAGGAGCAGCTTGTAAAACTCGGAATCAGCGTCAAGATTGACGACAGGGATAATGTCCGCAGCGGCTTCAAGTTCGCGGAGTGGGAGCTCAAGGGTGTTCCTGTAAGATTGGCTGTCGGCCCTCGCGATTTGGAGAATAACACCGTTGAGGTTGCGAGAAGGGATACTCTTACCAAAGAGAGCGTAAGCGGAGATCTTGTTGTTGAACATGTCAAGAATCTCTTGGAGGCGATAGAGAAGAATGTATATCAGAAGGCTCTTGATTTCAGAAACTCCCATATACTTAAAGTCGATACATGGGATGAGTTTAAGGCCAAGCTTGAGGAGGGCAACTTCCTGTTATGCCATTGGGACGGAACTCCTGAGACAGAAGCTAAAATCCAGGAGGAGACAAAAGCTACAATACGTTGTATCCCTGTTGATTCATGTGTTTGTGAAGAAGAGGGTAAGTGCGTATACAGCGGTAAGCCGTCGCATAGAAGAGTCGTATTTGCCAAGGCTTATTAGAGACTGGCCAATGCGGAGTTTCCAATACGATACTTTACAATTTAAGATATAGATATGGATAACGAACAGCCTTTGTCGGTCAATGCGCGGATAGTGGATGCTCTTGCCGGCAAGTCGAATTTAAAGTCATTTGTCTTTGACAGGACTTTGGATATTTTTGTTGAACTTAAAGAGCTTTTGGCTGAGATAAGCAATGACCTTGATGAGGCGTTGGACGAATTGCGAGATTCAGGCAAATCACTCAGCAAGAGGGTGAAACTTGAATACAGGGATAGGGGAAAAGATGTGGCGGAGCTGAGGTTCGCGGATGACGTGCTTGTCTTTTCAATGTGTGCGGACATATATCAGTTTGACAGAGAGCATCCGGTATGGAATGTTCCATATTCAAAAGAGGATACGGGTAACACATATTGCGGAGTTATCAATGTATATAATTTTCTCTACGAGAGCATTAAGTTAAACCGTCAGGATGATTTGGGATATCTTGTCGCAAGAATGTTTGTGAACAAAGACGGCTGTTTCTTTGTTGAAGGAAAAAATCAGAACCGCTGTAAGGTCTGCGATTTCGGGAAAGTGAGACTTGACAAAAAGGAGTTGAGGGACTTTGTCGAAGGGGCGATGTTGTATGCTCTCTCTTTTGATTTGCTGGTTCCTCCTTTCGACAAGGTCAAGACTGTTACCGTAGGCGAGAAGAATTCCGAAGATTATGTGATAAAGACTGCCAAAAGGCTTGGTTTTGAATACAGGTCTGACGACGTTTTGAAGTAATAGGGCTTGGTGTAAGGTTTCCGGATTTGATATGAAATGGATTTGTAAATCACTTGCAGTTGTAGTTGCCGCGTTTTTGGGGATACTTGCTTTGTGCTGTATATCAGAGAGTTCGTATGCGCAGGATATAAATTTCTTTGGTGATACGGTCAAGAAGAAAAAAGTTGAGCTTCCGAGCGGACTTGACAAAGAGCAGGAGATTTGTCGTGTGATAGGCAAGAAATTCGGGATTCCTACAATCAACTATAATCCCGATTACAAGCCAAAATTCTGGACCACAGGAGTTTTGGATGAGGTTGGTTTTTCTCAGATTTCATTGACGAATTGGGCTGCCGGAGGTACAGGATCTGTCGCATTGAACGCCTATGTTAATGCGATGGCGAATTATGAGAAAGGGAAGATGTACTGGGATAACAGACTGCAACTCTCTTATGGCTTTGTGCAGAATTTTGACATAGGATACAGAAAAGCGGATGACAAGATTATCTTAGACAGCAAGTGGGGTTACCGGGCCTATAAAAAGCTTTATTTTTCAGCCTCATTCAACTTCAAATCGCAGTTCAGCCCCGGATTTAAGTATGACAGCGACAATAAGGCGACGATGGTTTCCAAGTTTCTTGCTCCTGCCTACTCTACTCTCGGTATTGGTATTGACTACAAACCTGGGGACGGAAAGGTTTTATCTATAGGATTTTCTCCATTGACAGGAAGTGTCGTGATGGTAAATGCGGATTCGGCAATCAGGGTCAAGTATGGTAACGAATATGATAAATTCCTCCGTTGGGAACTTGGTGCTCAGCTGAAGGTGAATTTTCAGAAAACATTTTACAAAGATTTCAAGGTTGCGTCCCAGTTCTCACTATTCTCAGACTATATGGGCAATCCGCTGAATATGGTGTTGTATTGGGATGTGCAGTTAGATTATTCATTCAACAAATATTTAAAGGCATCTCTCCGTACCAACGTTATTTACGATGACAAGGTGAAGATTTCCCGCAAGAACGGTAAGGAATCCCCCATGGTGCAGATAAAGGAGGTATTCGGCCTTAACTTCTCATATACCATAGGTAACTATAAGAAGTAAACCGCAATGCTGAGAATGTGGCGGGTGGATGAGGTGATACGGACTTCTTCGCTGACTTCTATGCCCGGGATGGCGATGATGCGCCCCTCCTGTTTTATGCATTGGTTGTTATTCGGTCTGTGATTTTGCGGCGTATCACTCATTGGCTCTTGTTCTTCTTGGAGTACAGGAATTATACCTTTGAACAGCACATCTATTTTTCGGCTGTTCAGAAAATCCGCGACATTTTTCTTGCCTCTCATTCCGAATGGTCTGAATTTATCACCGGGACGTGAGATTCTGCAAATCAGGGGAAATTTTATTTTGTCAGCGTCAAGGCGTGAAATGGCACTATGTATGGTGTTTGTTTTGATGCCGTCAATGGTTTCGGCTGACAGGTGTGCTGCGTACTCGTCTATTCTGATTTCAAGACAGAAATCTCCGAATCTGTATGTTCCTTCTCCATAGATAGTTATCGGTGTAAAACCATCAAAGTCGGGTGTGCTGTAGATTTTCAGCATACCTCTCTCTAATACTGCGATAAAATCTGCCGATTTGAAGATTTTTGTGGTAAATGAGATTTTGGACAAAGATGATTCTGATTGCGACATTTTTTTCTTCTCTTCTCCCAACGATTTTATTGCTCCGATAATATCTTCTGTGGTTGAACTGTTTATGCCGTATTTTCTTAGCACGGATTCGAGGAGGAAGTCGGACTGTCTGCGCTCGCTATCCGTATTGTCGTTATCAGTGCTCATCGCGGCTATATCGAACGCCGTAACGAGATGTCTTTTTCGTAATCCCAAATAGTCTACGCCAGGTATGCTATTGGTTTTCAGTCTGTTTTCCTCCTTATCCACTATTCCGTCCAAAATTTTTCCGGCTTCGGCGAATCTTGCGGCTTCTTTGTTAAGTGTAGAAACGATTGACGGGTTTATGCTTGAAAGGAGAGGAATTACTGCATTCCTTATCTTATTTCGGGAGTAATCATTGCAATTGTTTGTATGGTCTGTGCGCCAAACCATATTATTGTTTTGTGCGTAGTCCTCTATATCAGCTCGCTGCGCCCATAATAGAGGTCTGATGATTTCTAACTTCCGGTCTTCGCCGATTTCTACGCTTCTTTTCCTGAGGATTCCCTTTAATCCGGAGTACCCCGTCCCCCTTACCAAATTGAGTAACAGGGTTTCAGCGTTGTCGTTGGCATTGTGCGCAATGGCAAGATGTGTGAAATCATGTTTCAACGCGATAGAATAGAACCATTCGTAACGTAGGTCTCGGGCCGCCATTTCTACAGATATCCCCCTCTCTTTGGCGATATTCGCCGTGTCGAATTCTGTAGAAAAGACTTTGATACCTTTGGTTTCTCCCCATTTTTTTACGAACAGTTCGTCTTCGTCGCTTGCCGTCCCTCTTAGGTGAAAGTTTACATGGGCAATGGCAATCCGCCATGCGGCATTTTCAAAAAGCTTGGCAGCTATAGTCGCCATTACCAAAGAGTCGACCCCTCCGCTTACCGCAAGCAACAGTTTGAGGTTGTGGCCATTATCACTTTGGCACAATCTGCGCAACTCGTCAAGGGCATTCTGTTCGAATGCTGTTGCTTTTAACTGCCTTTTGCCGCTTGAAATATTGCCCATCAGTATCTTGACCTTATATGATAAAACTCCCCCGCTGTGAATGAGGTTAGGCGGGGGGAGTTGTGCGTTTTTAATAGTTGAAACTATAAATGCAAGGCATCAGAGCATAAACCCTCGTAGTTCCTGAATTGTAGAGGTCAGGGAAGAGGATTTTAGCCGCCTGATCAGGAGTGAGTGACCTGAGAGTAGTAGATACTCCCTCGAATCTGTCAGGTGTATTTGTAATACCCAAAATTCCTGTCTTTGTTGAAGTGGTGAGATAGCTGTTAAGCTCATCCGTATCTTCTTGTGTGCCGTTTCCGAGCATGCTCATTATCGTGTCCATCGAATTTTTGGTGCTTGGGTATTCTACAATTTTATATTCGCTCTCTTCCCCTGCGAGCCCTGCGGCCTCAGCCGCAGCCTGTATCGCGTCTCCAAGAGTACCGATCTCATCAACCAGATTTATGGCAAGAGCCTGTGAGCCGGTCCATACACGTCCCTGACCTACTGAGTCTACGTTGGCGACACTCATATTACGCCCGTCCGCAACGATGCCTGTGAATTTAGTATAGATATGTTCGATAAATGACTGGATGTATTCTGCCTCTTTGTCAGAATAAGGATCAATCATTCTTCCCATTGCAGAGTGTGCGTGTGTGCCTATAGATTCAGAGTTGATATGGAGATGTTTTTTCAGACCTTTTCCGACATTGAACGACAGAGAAAAGACTCCGATAGAACCGGTAAGGGTATTTGCATCAGATATGATTTTGTCTGTCTGTGCTGAAATCCAATATCCTCCGCATGCGGCATATTCTCCGAAACTGCTGATTACAGGTCTTGTGTTGCGACGTTCCTGAATGGCCTCGC
>CAMGTS010000026.1 GCA_946062035.1 uncultured Bacteroidales bacterium | reverse complement strand
GAAAGCAAAAAAAAGTTCCGACAATTTTTCTGCTGAGACAGAGCTATATATGCCGCAGGCCAAAATATAGCGAAAGTCGAAAGCAAAAAAAAGTTCCGACAATTTTTCTGCTGAGACAGAGCTATATATGCCGTAGGCCAAAATATAGCGAAAGTCGAAGGCAAAAAAAGTTCCGACAATTTTTCTGCTGAGAAGAGACCTCCCGCTATTGCGAACGGGAAGCCTTGGACCACACCATATAACCGTTGATGGAGTTAATCAGATAGAAAAGCCACATTATAACCATCTCCGCACTGCTTTCTCCTCCCTTTGCGAAAACAGCTACCCACATGACCAGCCCAAGCACGTTCACGAAAATCCAAAGCCACCACTGCTCCATAAACGCCATTACCATAAGCGCCATTGCGATAATTGAGAGAACCGTTGTAGCGGAATCCTTGTATGGTTGAGGATCGCTTGTGTAGTTTTTGAGAATCCATCCTGTTACAAGAACGGCTACGGCGCTTCCGAGCAACAACAGAATTCTGTTTTTCGTTGATAGCCGTCTGCTTTTCACGACAGAAACCTTTTCTGAGGTTTCGTCTCCGCTTGCCGCTTCCGGTCGTCTGAGCCAAGAAAAGAACCCTATAAACTGCATCGGAAGGTAATACAATGCGTTCAGGACAACATCTCCATATATGCGGTTCTGCCATGAAATCCAAGCGTAGAGGCTTACGTTTATCACTCCGAACAGGTAGTTAAGAATATTTCGTTTGGCGCAAAGCACATTGCACACTAAGCCCGAAACTCCCGCAATGGCTCCGAGCAGGCTGAATTCCGGATTAATCCCGAGCCTGACCAAGACATAGTAGATGATATAAAAAGCGATGCTGCCAAGAATGATAAACCAGTCGAATGGGGCAAGTGTGTTTTTGCTAATGAACCTCATGTCTTGCTTATTATCTGAAGTTGAAAGTTAGAATCAGTCCGAAATAGTCTTTGTTATCGTATATGGATCTGCCGTATGCGTCACTGACATCATTTCTTCTTGCATATCGTACTCCGACAGCCACAGGAAATCCTATTCTGAAGAAGTGGGCGTTGAGGACGACATCCGCTCCATAAGATGATACGTCGCTCCATTTTGTAACCGTATTCAAAGTCGTTCCGTCATAGGAAGAATTCGGGTCAACCTTTATCTGCCTCATTTTGGCGAAATCGACGAATGGAATGACATCCAATCTCTTAAGATATGCGAAACATCCTAAGGAGACATCACCCAAGTATATCGGTATGGCGTAGTCTACACTCGCCTTGAAGTAGTGTTTTCCATACATATCTTCGGTGTACCCTCGAGGCAGAGCCAACAGGTTGTCGAGCCAGTACTTATGACCGTCGATATCCTGAAACTGATATCCTGCGGTAAGTCTGACGGATTGGTTGAATCCGATTCCAGGTATATATCCGTATAATCTTCCGCTGTAGATACTGCCGAAGTTCTCTCCTCCGGCAGGGTTGAATCCGGCGGTGACAACACCTCCTATACCCAATCTCGGATATATTCCTGCCTGTGATGTGGGGAGGGTGCAATAGGCTCCCAAAGTTCCGGTAATCCTGTTTCTGTCCGTCTGCGACAACATATAGTTTCCGGGTGAATTCTCTATCGGCACAATAATTTCTTCGTCATTACGATAGTCCCACATGATTTGAGGCGTTATCCCTCTGAGCCAGCCGCGGCTGTTGAACTGGAATGGAATATATGCGGAGGCGTATGCTCTGAAAGAGTGTTTGTCAGTGTCGTACATTTCTTCATCGTTGAAATGAGCGCCGACTTCCAAGACCGGATACCATCCTGAATAAGAGAACCTTGCGTGCGCACCATGTAGATTCTTGCGGCCATTGCCTACAAATTCCGGCCGTTCATAAGAATAGCCGACCATAGCACGAGTTGTTCCCAAATTATTCTGACTATAGATAGTGGCCCCTAACTTTCCCTCTACATACATTTCATCAGTATTGGCTGAACTTGCTCCCGATATGTCTGCGTAAAATGGCGCCCACGAGTGAATCTTGAACAGGTGACCGGTTTTACTATACCGCTTTTCATTGTATTTCGCCGCAAGTTGCGGCACATTTGAGCTAAGATTCTCGATGAAAGCATTGTCGGCAAACTCCAGTGCTTTTGTATTGTCGCCTTTGATTTCTTTTTGTCTGTCAGAGAATTGCCTGCTAAGTTCGTCGGCAAGAGGGTATCTGAACCTGTAGGAGCTGTCGACCACTATATCAAGAAGATCCTTTTTTCTGACGAAGGTTCCGCCACTGTTTTCGAACTCGGAAATGTATGCGGTCATTGCGGTAGAATCATAACCGTTTATACAATAAGATTTTATGTCGTCACCCACAGCTACTATGGTAATATCTCGGGTTTTTGGTAAGTACTTGCACAATCTCTGTCCTCCGAAATAGTCTGTTATGAAAAACAGGTTTCCATTAACTGCGGACAGCTCTCTGACCGAACAATACTCGGACTCTGCAACCTGCTCTGTCATAATGTTTTTCATCTGAACCGCAGAATGTTTGTTTCCGTGGAAGTCTGATATTTTATGCAATGAAAGACCTTCGTTTTCTATCATGGTATAGTAAAGCGATTCACCGTCTACGGCGATTTCCGTGACTTGGCCTTTGCATTCTACAGAGTTTTCCGATGCGAGGGTCTTGCCGTTGCAGTTCAATGCGGCCTCCAGGTCGTACACGTTTATAAAACTGCTTTCGCTATCTGACTTGTATTCAACAGTGTACAGCTTTTTCCCATAAACAGTCGGACGATAGAGATTTTCCCCGGACAAATCCAATCTCCGTACCTTACCTGATTTAATGTTTAGGGCGAAAATGTAACTGCGGGTCACGCCTTCCCAGCGTACATCCCTGACAAGTTCGCTCCATAGTACATGGCCCTCATGTACTGTAATTCTGTTCACTCCCGAACTCATAGTGCGGATATTTTTGACAGTAAAGCGTCCGCCCGTTGCGTCATATATTAACAGGGCTATACATGGCGTTGAACCATAACCGTTTATCAAGGCGATGACCGAATCTTTCCCTAATACCTGTATGCTTGAAAGTTCTGTATAGTAGCCATGTGTAACGCCGAAACGTCTGATAGAACCCGCAATATCCGGAGCGTCTGCGGAAGTGAGTTCGGGGTGCCTTGTTCTTATGAATTCATCCAATTTTTTATTTGTGTTGAGCTTGATAAATTCAGCAAGCCCTTCATTGTTGACATAATCCCTGTGGGATTTACCGCTGAAATCCTCGAATGCCGAGGCAAGAACGTTTGCGCTCATGAAGTGCATCGGTTCATAGTTCAGAATTTTGTGTGTCAGATCGTAATCTCCGGAATTGTGCCGTGCCATTGCGTTTATCGCATAGCCAAGCGAGTATGGTCCTAAGTTATAATGTTTTACAGAGCCTAATCTGAGCCTGTCCCATGTGAGCTTCCGATTGTCTTGGGTGCGGGATGTTCTGATGATGCTGTTGATAAATTCTCCGCTTCTGCCTCGGCCGGTCTTGCTCATCTCTGTTTCGGCGACAACAGCGTCGCCCTCGAGAAGCCACCTTGACGGATATATTCCTGAAGCCCCGCCTGTAAACTGATCACCGAAAAACCAATATAAAACCTTGAAAAAACCTCGATTGAAATGTGCGATCTGCCATGCGTGTCTCCCTTCGTGCAGTGCGAGCTGAGTGTCCCAATTTTGCGGATACAAGATATCCGGAGTGGGAACACCGAACAAGTCAATTTGCCTCGGAGCCCAGACGGTCATTCCGTTACTTGCGGCGTTACGGGTATGAAGGACAAGCGGAAAACGCCGGCTCAACCCGTAATTGAAAAGGACGGAGTCAGAGTGAATTCCGTAACGGTCTTCCATTATGTCCAGATAACGGGCGGCACGTTTGTAGTTGATTTTTTCCGAAGATTTGTCTTGCGGGTAAATTACAGTAAAATTCTTAGACTCAACGGAGTTCCATTTTACACTTGCGGCATCGGTGCCGATGTTGTAGTACTGCCCGTTTGCCCTGCCTGCAAATAAGAAGAAAGCGACAAAGGCAATGACCGTCAATGCCTTAAATTTCTGTGAATAGACAAAATCCATCTTTGTTCTCGATATTTCTTACGAATGTAGCGCAATTTATTTTTAGGAGAGCAAATTATAATTACTTTTGCAAGGGATGAATATCTTGATGTCTATACTTAAACTGCTGGGCTCTCTCGCCTTGTTCCTTTTCGGTATGGGGCTTATGTCTCAGGCCTTGCAGAAGGTTGCGGGAGACAAACTCCGCGGCTTTTTGGAGAGAATGACATCAAACGCATTCAAGCGTATCTTCACAGGTCTTCTTGTAACGACGGCGGTACAGTCTTCGGCGGCCACAACTCTGATGGTCGTGAGCTTTGTAAGCGCCGGACTTCTTACCTTAGGGCAATCCATAGGGGTCATAATGGGTGCGAATATCGGAACGACGGTTTCCGCATGGCTTTTCGCATTGGTCGGCTTTTCAGGTGGAATATCATCGCTGGCAATACCTCTGATCGCCGTCGGCTTTGTCCTGACAATGGGAAAAAATGTCAGAAGGAAGAATATCGGTGAACTCGTCATGGGTTTTGCGATAATGTTCCTCGGACTAAGCATGGTACAAGGTTCTGTCGACCCTGTGATACTTGAGGAGACAAAGAACCTTATCAACGGCTGGAGCAGATTCGGTTTTTGGTCGGTTCTCCTTTGTGTGCTTATAGGAACATGTGTAACCATTCTTCTTCAGAGTTCAGCTGCTACGATGGCGCTGACCCTCATGATGTGTAATAACGGATTGAATTTTGAATTGGGTGCGGCCTTGGTGCTCGGAGAAAATATCGGCACAACACTGACCGCCAACCTTGCGGCGACAGTCGCGAACGTCTCTGCAAGAAGGGCGGCTTTGGGGCATGCGTTCTTCAACCTGTTCGGAGTATTCTGGGTTCTGATATTGTATCATCCGTTCCTCTGGGTGGTTTCGAGAATAATCATGCTGATAGGATTCGACAACCCTTTGGTGGACGGTGCTTCGTCGATAACTACACTCTGTTCGATTGCGATGGTTCATACCCTCTTCAATGTCAGCAACACCTGTATTCTTGTCGGGTTTACGAACTACATAGTTAAGTTCGTAACGAGAATGATTCCTGCAAAAGAAGATGAGGATGTTCACAAATTGCAGTTTATCAAAGGTGGCCCTCTTTCCACATCAGAACTTTCGCTCAGTCAGGCCAAAAACGAGATACTCCATCTTTCCGGCATTTGCAAAGAGCAATACGAGTATGCTTGGAAATGTATAAATACGACTGAACCAGAGGCGTTTGACGAGCTTTACCACAAACTTGAGCATTACGAGATGGTGACTGACAAGATTGAGATGGAAATCGGAAAATATCTCAACGATGTCGCCGAGAGCGGTGACCTTTCGGAGGAGTCGTCTCGCAGAATACAGGCGATGTTCAAGATTATCAGCGAATTGGAGAGTATCGGCGATAGCGGTTTCAATATAGGTCGTATCCTGCAGAGACGCAATATTCATGGAGCGTCATTTGACGAGACCATGATAAAGAAAATCGGCTATATGATGAAACTTCTGTTCGAGGGGTTGGATGTTATGGAGGAGAACCTTCGTCTTGGCTATGATAAGATAGTCGATATTTCGAACGCACAGGATGTGGAGCAGGAAATCAACGAGTTCCGCAATAACCTTAAGGAGGAGCACCTGCTGAATCTTGAAAACAATTCCTACAACTATATGACCGGTGTTTACTATATGGACCTCATCAACGAGTGCGAACACGCCGGAGACTTCATGATAAATATCTCTGAGGCCATTATTGAAATCAAGTAGGCAAAGGCTTTCATTTTTCTAAACAATGACAATTTGTCATAATTTTCCTCTGGCATTTATTTTGCCGAAGGCTCAACTGCGTGCAAAGCTGCGGCCCGAAGCTCTTTAGAGCTTCAGACAGCGCTGAGGTGCAGCACAAAAAGAAATTAATAACTATAAATATTAAAAACGTAGAATTATGTTCAAACCATTAGCAGACAGAGTTCTTATTGAACCAAGAGAGGCTGAGACAAAGACAGTAGGTGGCCTTTTTATTCCTGATAACGCTAAAGAGAAACCACAAGAGGGTAAGGTTGTTGCCGTTGGCCCCGGAAAGAAAGATGAGCCTATGGAGCTTAAAGTCGGAGACAATGTCCTTTACGGAAAATACGCAGGAACAGAGGTGAATTCTCCTGACGGTAAGAGCTATATGATTATGCGTCAGAGTGATGTTCTTGCGGTAATCGAATAATATATTCAGAATACAAACGATTTTAAAAATTATCAGATATGGCAAAAGAGATAAAATTCAATATGGATGCACGCTCCCTTATGAAAGAGGGTGCGGACGCATTGGCAAACGCAGTTAAGGTAACTCTCGGACCTAAAGGCCGCAACGTGGTTATCGACAAGAAGTTCGGTGCACCTCACATTACCAAGGACGGTGTAACCGTAGCCAAGGAGATTGAGCTTGAGAACCATTTCGAGAATATGGGCGCACAGCTTGTACGTGAAGTCGCAAGCAAGACAAACGATCAGGCCGGTGATGGTACAACCACTGCTACCGTTCTTGCACAGGCAATCATCAATGTGGGTTTGAAAAACGTTACCGCAGGTGCTAACCCTATGGATCTGAAGAGAGGTATTGACAAGGCTGTTGAGGCTGTTGTAGCGAACCTTAAGGAGCAGAGCCAGACGGTCGGCGAGGATTACTCAAAGATCGAGCAGGTTGGTACTATTTCAGCTAACAATGATGCCGTTATCGGTAAGTTGATAGCTGATGCGATGAGCAAGGTAAAGCAGGAGGGTGTCATCACAGTTGAAGAGGCTAAAGGCACTACGACTGAGGTTAAGGTTGTTGAGGGTATGCAGTTCGACAGAGGCTACATCTCACCTTACTTCATGACAAATCCTGACAAGATGGAGGCTGTTCTCGATCAGCCGAAGATTCTCATCACAGACAAGAAGATTTCTACAATGAAAGACCTTCTTCCTATCCTCGAACCTCTTGCAAGAGAGGGCAAGGCTCTTTTGATTATCGCTGAGGATGTTGATGGCGAGGCTCTCACTACATTGGTTGTAAACAGATTGCGTGGCACTATCAAGGTTGCCGCAGTTAAGGCTCCGGGCTTTGGTGACAGAAGAAAAGAGATGCTTCAGGATATTGCGACCCTTACAGGTGCGGTTGTAATCTCTGAGGAAAGAGGCTTTACTTTGGAGAACGCAACTCCTGATATGCTCGGTACTGCTGAGAAAGTTTCTGTAGACAAGGAGAATACTACTATCGTCAATGGTGCTGGTGACAAGCAGGCTATCGCTGACAGAGTCGCTCAGATCAAGAAGCAGATAGAGACATCTACTTCTGATTACGACAAAGAGAAACTCAAAGAGAGACTTGCTAAATTGGCAGGTGGAGTGGCTGTCCTCTATGTCGGCGCGGCTTCAGAGGTAGAGTTGAAAGAGAAGAAAGACAGAGTTGAGGATGCCCTTAATGCGACAAGAGCAGCTGTTGAAGAGGGTATCATCGCAGGTGGCGGAGTCGCTTACATCCGTGCAATCGAGTCTCTCAAGGGTCTTAAGGGAGTAAACGATGACGAGCAGACAGGTATCAATATCGTTGTAAACGCTCTTGAGGCTCCTCTCAGAATGATTTGCGAGAATGCCGGAGTTGAGGGTAGCGTAGTTATCCAGAAGGTTAAAGAGGGCAAGGCTGACTTCGGTTACAACGCACGCACAGGCGAATATGAAAATTTGCTTGCAGGTGGTGTGATCGACCCTACAAAGGTATCAAGAGTAGCTTTGCAGAATGCTGCTTCTGTTGCTGGTATGTTCCTTACAACAGAGTGCGTGATTGCTGACAAACCGGAGGAGAATCCGGCTCCTATGCCTCAGATGGGTGGCGGCATGGGCGGCATGATGTAATATATGCCAAAGCTATAATGGTAATGGGGATGATACTGGATGGTGTCATCCCTATTTTTATTATTTTTGAGCTAACGCTAATTTTGTTCATGTCATGGATTTAGAGCAACTCAAAATAGATGTCGATTATATGGTGCAGGCACTGAAAGAGGCGCAGACTGCCGCAGACGAGGATGAAATTCCTATCGGTTGTATCATAGTAGCCGAAGAGGGGGGAAAAAAACGTGGTAAATCGTCAGTAAGCAAGAACATCATAGCAAGAGCGCACAACCTTACCGAGATGCTCAAAGATCCTACTGCGCATGCCGAGATGCAGGCGATAACTGCGGCTACGGCCCATATCGGAGGTAAATATTTGGGACAATGCACATTATATGTTACCGTAGAACCTTGTCCGATGTGTGCCGCCGCCCTGAATTGGGTGCAGGTCAAGCGTGTCGTCTATGGGTGCAAAGACCCGAAAAGGGGAAGTTCGATGTTTTCCCCGTCACTATATCATCCTAAGACCGAAGTCGTCGGCGGTGTTCTCGAAAAGGAATGCGCCGCCATGATATCTGATTTCTTTAAGAAAAAACGGGTGAAATAATATGGGCGGTTTGTCTGAATTGGGGCTTGTCGGGCTGTTCTTAGGCTCGTTTTTGGCGGCGACTGTCGTACCGTTCAGCTCGGACTTTCTTATCGTTGGTGCGTTGCTTGCCGGAGCAGACCCCGTCGGAGTTTTTATTTCTGCTACTTCGGGAAGTTTTTTGGGGAGCGTGAGTACCTATTGGGTGGGACATATCGGAAAATGGAGCTGGATTGAGAAGTGGTTCAAGGTCAAACCTGAAACTTTGGAAAAACAACAACGGAAGATAGAAAAATGGGGCCCGCCGATTGCTGTTTTCGCATGGTTGCCGTTTATTGGCGATGTGTTTTCTCTTGCATTAGGATTCTATAAAGTCAACTTCTGGAAAGTATCGTTTTTTACACTGATAGGCAAGGCTCTACGCTCTGGCCTGTGGATTTTCCTTTATCTTCAATACGGAGAAACTTTCCTGAATTTTATTAAAAACCTTCGATTATTTTAATGTTCAGTGAGGAATTGAGACTCACGGATTTCTACATATTGTAGAAGCGCTTGTAGATAGGCCCTTTGTCATCGAATTCGCGTGAGAGAGCGTCAAGGTCATCGGTAGGGATGTTCTCCAATGTCAACATAATCAGACCGTCCACGCAGTAATTGAAATCGGGGTCAACGTTGTAGTCGATGATCCGTGCGCCGAGCTTAATATATTTCTTGACTAATGGCGGAAGTTTGTATTTGCCGCTCATCCTGTAGAGGCTTCTGTCAAAAATTTCCAAATTCGTCTCCTTGCCCTCCATAAGGACATCCCTGTCTACCCTGCCGTATTCAGCCACAAAAGGTCTTTTAGGAGAAATAAGCCCGCTATATTCAGGAATGGCGTAGTGTCCTCTAAGATAGTCGATCATCAGGCTGCGATATAACTTGGGATACCATGAACTTATGCTTACAGGGCCAAGCAGGTGTTTGTATTCAGGATATTTGATTGCGGTATAGAATAATCCCTTGAGCAGCAAAATAAGCGCAAGCGTGTCTTTCTGGTGGCTGATTGATACGAAAGAACGTCCTAACTCGACAGACTCATTCAGAACATCGGCGAACCCCTCTCTATAATGAAAAAGAGTGTCGGAGTAGAATCCGTGAATACCCTTTTTTGCGAGGACTTCCGCTCCCAAGGCAAGACGATATGCGCCCACGAGGTCGTTAGTATTGTTATCCCAAAGGACGAGATGCTTGTAATAAAGGTCAAATTCATCGGTGTCAAGCTCTTTGTCCGTTCCTTCTCCAACAGCACGAAATGCCTCTTCCCTTCTTATCGCAATCTCTCTCATGATGTTCGGTGCATCCTTGAAATCAAGAAGATAACATGATTGATGGTCAACATCGAACAACTTGCATTTTTCATTGGCTTTTAGCTCGGATACAAGAAGCTTTGGTTCGACCGGAGTCGCTATAGGTACCGTGTAAACAGATTTCTTGAGGCTTTGTATCTCTGATTCAAGCAGATATGTGCGGCTGCGCAGGAATTTGGCCAATGACGAATCATCCCTTGATGAAATATCGGTTTTCACGACAGGAAGTCCGATTCTCATTTTAACCACTTTGCCTTTTTTCTTGTTCAACTCACCTGGCAGACATAGAGAACTAAGTTTGGAGCTTATTCTGTCAACGAACTGATAATATTTGGAATTACCGCCGTGAAAATAAATCGGTACGACAGAAGAGTTGGTTCTGCGGATCATTTTCATAAGCGACGACTTCCATTCGCTATCCTGGATTTCCCCGTTCTTTTCCGAAGCTACCTCTCCGGCCGGGAACATCAGCAAAGCTCCGCCATTATTCAGGTGCTCCTCCGCCTGCCTCAATCCTGAAAAATTCGAGCGGACGTACCTTCCGAATCCGTATGTGGTG
>CAMGTS010000025.1 GCA_946062035.1 uncultured Bacteroidales bacterium | reverse complement strand
AATTTTTTGTCGGAAATCATGGAGGTAAACGATATATTTTCAATTGAGACGCTCGCAAACGAAAACGGAGCGTTACACGTCAGAGCCGCTATTGACAAGAATCATTGGGTGTATAAGGCGCATTTTCCAGAGAAGCCGATCACACCTGGCGCGGTGATTTTGCACACATTGCAGAATATTGTATGTCAGGCGCTTTCAAAAAACTATAGGATCGCTCTTATCAAGTCGGTGAGATTTATGGCTCCGGTTGAGCCTGATAAGGTAGAGTGCATGGATTTTAATGTAGAAATACTTCAGGAGAGCGAAGACTCGGTGGTCGCTAAATGTCTTGTCACCTCCGGCGATATTAAATTCTCTAAGATTAACGTAAAACTTACCACTTTCTTGTAGATCGTAATGGGAGAAGCGGTGGCGAAACTCGGTATATGTGTCTTATTGCCTTTTTATAACAATAAGAACAGTGTAGGAGAGGTAATCACCTCTCTTGCGGAGTCAGGGTATAAAATCATCGCTGTTGATGACGGGTCGGATGACGGTTCACTGGAAATTGTCACCAAATTGCGTGAAGCAATTCCGGAAACTATTGTCGGTTTGGTCTCTTATCGGAAAAACAAAGGTAAGGGTTATGCCTTGACCCAAGGTTTTTACCATGCGTGGAGGATGGGGTTCAGATATGCCTTGACGTTCGATGCGGACGGTCAACATACCGTCTCAAGTGCGGATGCGCTTATTCAGGCTGCATCGGAGATGTCATCTCAGGAACTGGAAGGTTCGATTCTTATAGGTAGCAGGGCGAAGAGGGGAAAGGATAGTTCGAGCAGGTTCGCGAACAATTTTTCCAATTTTTGGATGATGGTGCAAACTCTGAGAAAACTGCCTGATACTCAAAGTGGATGCAGACTTTATCCACTTTCAGAAGTAGGTGTGAAGCACTATTTTTCTACACGCTATGAGTTTGAAATAGAGGTGCTTGTAAGGGGTGCGTGGAACGGTCTGAATCTTGTGCCTGTGCCAATAGAGGTTGTTTATGAACAGGCGGAGAGGGTGTCTCATTTCAGACCTGGAAAAGACTTTCTGAGAATTACCTGCCTCAATGTCCTGTTGACCCTTCTGTCTCCGATATACGGTTATCCTAAAATAGTTATAAATAAACTGCAAGGCGAGGGCAGAAAAAGCGTGTGACATTTTTTCTGCCGAGGCGTAGCGTTTATATGACGAAGTAAATAAATGGTTTTCACTTAGATAGCTGATATGGAGAAACTGTTCTTGAAGATTTTCGATTTCTTTGCCAAAGGGCGACGTAAATGGGCTGTAATCATCCCGCTTGCGCTTTCTCTGCTGTTTGTCGTAGCTGCGTTGAAAATCAATCTGAATGATGATATAGCCGGATTTCTTCCATACGGCAACGGTAAGAGCCATAGGCAAAGCCAATTCATCTACAAAAACTTAAGGATGGCGGACAGGATAGTGCTCATTCTGTCTGCTGATGAAATTGAAAAGTCCGAGGATAAGGTCACTTTTCTTGCCTCTGCCGCAGATCAGTTTGTCGGAAGATTCGAGGAATCAGAACTTGAAGGGGTCAGGGATCCAAAGCTAAGAGTCGATGCTTCGGAGTATTTGGACGGTGCGGATTTTATCGTCGCTAATATGCCGTATTTTCTTGAAAAAGAGGATTATGCTACAATGGATTCTGTCTTGTCATCAGGCGGTTTCCAAGCGATTTTTGATGAAAACAAAGAGCAGATACTTTCCGAGGCAGGGCCGTTCGTACAAAATATAATCTTGAGAGACCCGTTTCATTTTTCCGCCCCCTTGCTCAAGAAAATTTCAAGAATGGGGATGGATGGAGGCTATAAAATCATAGGCGACTACATATTTACATCCGATTCCTCAAGAATCATCATGAGTCTTGCATCAGAGTTCGGCGGTAGCGAAACAAAGCGGAATTCCCATCTTACTGGAAGACTCAAAGAGTTGGGGGATTCTACCGTATTGCGGAATGAAGGACTGAAAATCACATTATTGGGTTCTCCCGTAATTGCGGTAGAAAATGCCGGTAGAATCGGAGTGGATGCTGTGAGGTGTGCGGTGCTGTCCTTGCTGTTGATAATCATTCTTCTTGCATGGTATTTCAAACGTGTCAAACCGATATTGCTTATATGTCTGCCTGTGGTTTTCGGGGTCTTGCTCGGACTTGCCTTTATGGGTGTCTTTGCGGGTGACGTTTCCTCGGTCGCGTTAAGTGCGGCGTGTGTGATTTTCGGTATCGGGGTCGACTATGCATTGCTATATTCGGCGAGATTGGGGTATGTTTCCTCTCCTAAGGAGGCTCTTAAAGACATTGTAAGTCCGATGGTTATAGGCAATATAACTACTGTAGGGGCGTTTTTCAGTCTGCTTCTGATGAGTGCCGCAGGGATGAGGGATTTCGGACTCTTTGCGGCGATATCGCTGATAGGCGCAATCCTCTTTGTGATATTGTTTCTGCCTCATTGGGTAGGTGATAAGCAGTATAAGTCAAAAGAAGACGGATGGCTTGCGAGATGGGTTAATATACGATGGGAGGAGAGACGTTTTGTAATTCCTGTAATTCTCATATTATCAATCGTTTTCCTGGTATATAGCTTTGACGTGAAATTCAGCGGTGATTTTACGAAGATCAACTACATGACTCCAGGACAGACAAGGGATATGGAGGAGTTCAATGCGCACTCGGCTATATCGGGAACTGTCGCGGTTTATGCAGTGGCACAGGGAAATACATTAGAAGAGGCTCTTGTCTCCTATGAAAGCGTCCTGCCTTTTGCAAAAGAGTCGGTTGCCGAGGGGCTGTCTTTTCAAAGCAAAGGTATAGAGTGTTTTCTCCCGTCTGAAAATATGCAGAGGGAAAGAATCGCACGGTGGGACAAATGGCGGAATGAGCATAAAAACGAATTACTTCAGATAGTCGATACATACGCAGTTAAGGCTGGATTCACCCTGGAAGCTTTCAATTCTTTTAAGGCTCTTCTTGACAAAGAATTCACCGTTGTCTCCAATGAGTATTTCGAACCTTTGACATCGCAGTTCCTCAGCGGATTCCTTATGAGAGACACTTCGGGAAAATCGTTGATAATGACGATATTGTACACTCCTCAGGAGAATTTGCAGGCATTATACGATAAGTTTAGGGCGGGAGAATATAAGGCCGGTAGTATTGCGGAAGAGCCGTTCCTGTTTGACTCATACTCCATGACTGACGAGATGATAGATGTGCTGCAAGAAGATTTTGATTGGGTGCTGTTGGTGTGCAGCTGCTTGGTCTTTGTCTTCTTATGGATAGCGTTAAGGAGGCTGGAACTCGTATTCGCCGCATTTTTCCCGATGGCTCTAAGTTGGATCTGGATTACTGGTCTGATGAGAATTTTCGGTGTGGAATTTAATATCGTAAACATCATTCTGGCGACCTTCATATTCGGTTTGGGTGACGACTATACGATATTCATGTTGGAAGGGTTATCGTATGAATATGCCACAGGCAAGAAAATGCTCGCATCATATAAGACCGGCGTAACTCTTTCCGCTATAACGATGTTCATAGGTGTCGGCTCGCTTATGTTTGCTGTGCATCCCGCATTGAATTCACTTGGCAAGGTTGCTGTGATAGGGATGTTGTGTGTCGTATTCATGGCTTTTCTTATTCCGCCGATGATTTTCAGGTGGCTTACGAAGGTCAAAGGAGAAAATGGCGTGCGCGACAGATATATCCCGTTGAGGCTTAATGATATTCTGATTACAATATTCAACGGTGTCGTATTCGCTGTTATCTGCATTTATTATAAGGTTATGATACTTGTCAATAGGAGATTAGGCGATGAAAAATTCAGAAACATTATCCATAGGCGGATGCGTTGGTTCGCCAGGAAGATGCCGAGAGTAAAGATGAAAGTCTCGGGGAGGCTTGACATCGGAAAACCTTGTCTTATTGCATGTAATCATCAGAGCCACTTGGATATAATGTATCTTCTCGCGCTCAGTCCGAAACTTGTTTTCCTTACAAACAAGTGGGTGAGCAAATCTCCTGTCTATAGTGATATAATCAGAAAATTAGGATTTATCTGTATTCACGACAGTGTTGATACTCAAATGGATGAGATACGTAGGGCTGTAGAGGCGGGGTATTCGGTCGTGATATTCCCTGAGGGGACAAGAAGCGAGGACTGTTCGATTATGAAATTCCATTCCGGTATTTTCCATATCGCATCGGAACTGAAACTTGATATTCTTCCTGTCATAGTTCATGGAATAGGCCATGTGCTGCCTAAGCATGATGCCTGCTTCCGTCCGGGTGAGGTTTCCATCGCAATCAAGAGAAAGATTCCGTATTCTGATTTACAGAATTACGGTGACGGTAATATAAGGATGGCAAGGGCTCTTGAACGTTATTATATTGTTGAATATGAGAAGTTAAGACATGAGTGCGAGACCTTGTCATATCTGAAAGAGAAGATATTGGGGCTTTACCTCTATAAAGGTGCGGAGCTTCAGAAACTTGTCCGTAAACAGTACAATCAGTCGGTCGCGAATGGTATAGAGAAGACAATAGCCGCTCTTCCTGAAAATGCCGAAGTGAGCCTTGACGCAAATGGAACGGCACTTGAAGCTGTAATGTATTGTATGTTGAGAAAGGATATAAGGGTGACGGTATGCAGGTGTGATGATGAATTTGTGCGTAATCTGGCGGAGATGATTTCAAAGGAGTTCGGAGGAAGAATGAATGTCGTATAAAGTGTGTACCATATTTCTGGCTTTGATTCTCTTTTTTATGCAGAATGCCGACGCCCAGGATTTTGAACAAAAGCTTTGGGCCCGTTCTTCTTCTGATTGGAAGGTCCTCTATAATAAGAGCGTGCACAAAAGGGTGAAGATTTTCGCTTATCTGCCTGACAATCATAAAAACTCCCGTTCATCAGATGACGGAAACACCGCTATACTCATATTCCCCGGTGGAAGCTATTATTGGCTGGGGATTGACGGAGAGGGGTATAAAGTCGCAAGATATTTCAGGTCAAAAGGATATGCGGCCTTCGTAGTACGTTATAGTACGGGTATGTATGGCGCTATGTATCCGGATCAGATGCTCGATTTCCGTAAGGCTACGGATTTTGTCAAAGACAATGCGGCAAAGTTCGGAGTCGATACAAACAAGATAGGAGTCATAGGTTTTTCAGCGGGTGGGCATATTGCAGGACTTGCCGCAATGGAGACGGGGAGGTATAAACCGGCCTTTTCGGGAATGATCTATCCTGTTGTCACGATGGAAAAAGAGTGGGCGCATAAAGATTCAAAGTATTATCTCTTGAGAGGACGTAAAGGCTTGGAACACGGACTTTCATTGGAGGAAATTGTGAAACCGACAATATCCCCTATCTTTGTTCTTAGTTGTAAAGACGACCCGGTCGTCGACCCGATGAATTCGATAGCCTTTGTTGAGAGACTGAAAGAGGCAGGCGCTGATTTCAAGTCGTACTTCTATGAGAGGGGAGGGCACGGATTTGGCATTGAACCTCCGGAAGGTTCGGATGCGATAGGGTGGAACGAATTATTTATCAAGTGGTTAGAGGATAATGGATATTAATACTAAAACACCGGCAGACGTAACTAATGATTTTGACGATATAAGGCCTTACCGTGATGACGAGATACCCTCGGCGGTGAAAAGGATAGCCTCGGATCCGGCTTTCACTTCAGTAATGAGGTACCTTTTCAGTGGAAAAGAACTGGCGGAACATATTGCGGAATTTCCTGAGTATAAGACTGTCGCTGAGTTTCAGATTAAATTCATGCAGGATGCTCTCAACTCTGTCATTCTGCAGACAACAGATGGTTTTGAGTGTAGCGGATTCGAGAACCTCGAGAAGGGGAGACCATATTTGTTCGTTTCCAATCACCGCGATATTCTTTTGGATGCCGCATTGCTGCAATTGGCTCTTTATCATTATAATCTGGATTGTTCTGAAATTACTTTCGGAGATAATCTGATGCAGCCGGGCATAGTAACCGATTTCGGCAAGGCGAACAGGATGTTCAAGGTTGTCCGTAGCGGCAATACGACCGATTTCTACAATACTTCATTGCATCTCTCAAAATACATAAGATATTGTATTACAGAACGGAAACAATCAGTATGGATCGCTCAGAGCAATGGCCGCAACAAGAACGGAGTTGACAAGACCAATCCTACCGTCCTGAAAATGTTCTCTTTGTCCGGCGGAAGGGATTTTTCAGAAAATTTCGGCGAACTGAATATAGCTCCGATGGCGATATCCTATCAGTGGGAGACTTGCGATGCTGAGAAGGCAAGGGAGTTATACGTTTCCAAGAGTCAGAAGTATATCAAGGAGGATGACGAGGATATGCGAAGTGTTCTCAAGGGAATCATGTCTCCAAAGGGCAGAGTCCATATCCACATAGGAAAACCACTTGATAAGGAAGATGTGGCCGCACTTGCGGGATTGGACAGGAATTCATCGATTCAAAAGATTGCGGACATTATCGATGACAGGATTCATAAAGGCTATAACTTGTTTGATACCAATTATATAGCATACGATATGCTATATGGCTCTGAAAAATATTCGGATCATTACGATGTCGCAAGAAAGACCGCCTTTACACAGAGAATGGAGCGTGTGTTGGGTGAAATCTGCACAGAAAGCCAGCTTGCCGACGGAGAACTTCGGAAAATTTTCTTGGGAATATATGCGAATGCGGTCGTTTCCCGTGAAAATGCCTGAACCATAGTAGGGTTAGGCTATCATTAAAACGCCACGATGGGTGTCAGCACTCTAATCCCTTGCGAAGATTTATAATGGTCGCACTGTCGGTCAGGATTTCGGCCAGTCTGATCGCAAATTCTATCGAACGCCCCGCTCCTTTGCCTGTTATGATTTTTCCATCCGCTTCGACCGGTGCTCCGGTGTAGTTGTATTTTGCCATCTGTTCTTTCACCGAACTGTGGCTTGTTACGTTGCAACCTTCTGCAATAGAGTATTTTGCAAGAACGCTTGGCCCTCCGCAGATCGCCGCGATATATTTGCCGGCCTCTACGCATTTTTTGAGAAGTACCTCAACCTCTTTGCTTCCCGCAAGATTTTCGTAACCAGGCATCCCACCAGGAAGTATCAGCATATCAGGGAGTTCTTGTTCCATGATATCCGAAATAAGAGTGTCAGCCTCAATTTTTATCCCTTTGGAACAATTGATTTGCAGAGAATTACCGATAGAAACCAATCTCGTTTCTATGTTACAACGGCGCAGTATGTCGGCAGGCGCAAGCGCCTCGACAGGTTCCGCCCCCTCAGCAAGAAGTATAAACACTTTTTTCATAATGCAACAAAATGTTACTAAATTCGTCTTATTGCGAGACTATTAGATTTATAAACTGCAAGTCGAGGGCTGAAAAAGCGTACCGACATTTTTTCAGCCGAGACGCAGCGAATATATGACAAATAATACTAACCGATATAACATTATGAAGTTATTCAAGAAATTTTTTGTTTGCATGGCGACTCTTGCGACCGTAGTTTTCGGTATGCAGAACGCTAATGCACAGCAGGAAGCGCGTTGGTTGCGTAATCCTGCGATTTCTCCGGATGGTACCCAGATAGCTTTCGGGTTCATGGGGAATATATATTTGGTCAGCGTAGATGGTGGTGTGGCCATCCCTATTACAAGCGGTGACAACTATTCTTGCCGTCCTGTATGGAGCAGAGACGGAAAGATGATAGCCTATGCGAGCGACGTTTACGGCAACATGGATGTCTTTGTCATGCCTGCAAAAGGCGGTGTCCCTACAAGGTTGACATACAACTCTGCGGCGGACTATCCGTATGATTTCACGGCCGATAATAAAAGTGTTCTTTTCGGCAGTTCAAGATTGGACCCTGCTGAAAGCGTCCAGTTCCCTTCAAGCGGTAATTTCCTTTATACGGTTCCTGTAAACGGAGGAAGACCTATCCTTTTGTCTGCGGTGGCTTCTGATGAGGCTAAGATGTCGGAGGACGGAAGTTTTGTCTTGTTCCAGGATAAAAAAGGCTATGAGGACGCTTGGAGAAAACACCATACGTCAGCCGTAACCCGCGATATACTCCGTTTCGATGTCGCATCTAAGACATACACCAAGGTCACTACCGCCGATGGCGATGACCTAAGCCCTGTTTTGAGTGCTGACGGTAAGTCCGTATACTATACAAACGAAAAGAGCGGTGCGCATAACCTCTATAAGAGAGACCTTGCGACCGGAGAGGAGAAGAAGATGACAAGCTTTAAGGATTTCCCTGTAAGAGAGGTGAGCGGTTCTAAGAGCGGAAAACTTGCGTTCGTATGGAAAGGTGATATATATACGATTGCAGACGGACAGAAAGCCAAGAAGCTTGATGTAAAGGTTACTACAAACGCAGGCTATCAGAAACTCGCGAATCTTTCAATCAACGACTGCAACGAGATGGCTGTAAGCCCTAACGGTAAGGAAGTCGCTATTATCAACAGAGGCGAGCTTTTCGTGGCAAGCACTACGACATCACGTACAAAGAGAATCACAAATACTCCGTATCAGGAGAGAATGGTCAATTTCTCACCGGACGGTAAGGCTATCTACTATTCAGCTGAGGTTGACGGCAACTGGTGCATCATGAAGGCGACTTTGAAAGACACTACAGAAAAATATTTCTATAACTCAACTTTGGTGAACATCGAAAAAGTTGTCGCTGACGGAAAGGATAATTTTGCTCCTGATATCAGTCCTGACGGTAAGAAACTTGCCTATATATGCGAGCGTAACACTTTGAAGGTTATGGATTTGAAGAGCAAGAAGACTGTAACCGTCCTTCCGGAAGGTCACAACCATTCATATCGTGACGGTGATTGGGGTTTCGAGTGGTCACCAGACAGCAAGTGGATTCTATTCGACGATGAACGCAACCAGATGAGAGGCGGCGCTACCGCTTTGGTAAGCGCTGACGGCGGTGAGATCAGATACCCTTATGAAGACATTACTCCTAATGCGTTCAGATATGGTTGGAGCTTAGACGGTAAAGGACTCACATATTCAGATGGAAGCGGTGTATATCTTGCGTTCTTCAGCAAGGCCGATTACGACAGATTCATGCTCAGCAAAGACGATTTCGAACTTCTGACGGAGAAAGAAAAAGCGGAGAAAGCAGAGAAGGAAAAGGCTGAGAAAGTTGAAAAAGAGAAGGCCGCAAAGAAAGACGGCAAAAAGGACGATAAGAAAGAGGCTAAAAAAGACGACAAGAAAGATGACAAGCCTATCGCCATCGAATTAGACGGTATAAAATACAGGGTCGCAAGACTTGCAAGCAATACATACTCTTACGCCCTTACAAAGGATTGCAAAAAACTCTACTATTTGGTTCGCGGTAATGACCGTGGAATGGATTTGTGGAGCGTAGATACCCGTAGCCGTGAACCTAAGCGTTTGGGCAATGTCGGGAATATCGGCGGTATGAAACTCTCCAAGGATGAGAAGAGTTTGTTCGCTTTGAGGAACGGCAGCCCTGTGAAAATTGACGTAAACAGCGGTATGGTAAAACCAATCGCGGTTTCAGGTAAAATGTCTTTGGACGCTGCGGCTGAGAGAGAGTATATGTTCCAGCACATGTGGCTTCAGGTTGTCAAGAAGTTCTACGATCCTAAGATCCATGGCATAGATTGGAAGATGTACCGCGACGAGTACGCCAAGTTCCTTCCTTACATCAACAATAACTACGATTTCCAGGTTCTTATCAGTGAGCTTCTTGGTGAGTTGAACGCTTCTCACACCGGCGGAAGATATTATGCCGCACGTGATCCAAAGAACAGAGGTGGCGACGCTACAGCTAACCTCGGCATGTTCTTCGATGAGACCTATACCGGTGAGGGTATTAAGGTTACCGGAGTTATACCGGGCGGTCCTGCCGACAAGCTCGCCAACAAGATTTCCGCCGGCGACATAATAACCGCTATCAATGGCGAGGTCATCCCTGCAGGTGTCAACTATAACAAATACTTGAACAATCTTGCCAATACCAATACCTTGCTCACAGTTAAATCCGGTGACAAGACCTTTGAGCAGGTCATCAGACCTGTGGCTCTCCGCGCTCTCGGTACAAACCTCTATGACAGATGGACATCACGCATGGAGAAGATGACCGATTCATTGAGCAACGGGCAGATTGGCTACGTTCATGTTCAGGGTATGGATCAGGCAAGCTATAGGGTTGTCTATAACTACCTTATGGGCAAGGGTGCCAAGAAGAAGGCATGTATTATTGATACCAGACACAATGGCGGCGGATGGTTGCATGATGATCTTGTCACACTTTTGAGCGGCAAGAGATATTTGAATTTCGCCCCTCAAGGCAATCTTCTTGATGATGGCGAGCCTTTAGGACGTTGGACTAAGCCAAGCGCAGTCCTCACTTGCGAGGATAACTATTCTGACGCATTCATATTCCCGTTTGTCTATCAGCAGAATAAAGTCGGCAAGGTATATGGTATGCCTGTTGCGGGTACAGGAACAGCAGTATGGTGGGAGACAATGATTGATCCTACAATCGTTTTCGGTATCCCGATGATAGCGACTATGGGTCTTGATGGTGTAGTTACCGAAAATACTCAGTTTGAGCCTGATGTAAAGGTAGCTCTTCCGTATGAGGCGGCTTTGAGCGGTAAAGATCCTCAGCTTGAAGCGGCTGTCAAAGGCCTTTTGCAGGAAGTCAAATAACGGATTGTCAGGTCTTTTGAAGGCCGATAGTTTGAAGATACGATACAAAAGTCCTCCGGCGGAGCAATCTGCCGGGGGACTTCCTGCTTAATGCAATATATAATACCAATTACCGTTTCTGTAAATTAGCATGTCGGATAATATGTGCCGGCCTGCGGCATCTGCCTGTTGCATGACTTAGAACATCGGATTGTGGCCGAACGCTATTTCAATTTCTTTTGCGTCTCCGATTGTGTCGTCTATGAACATATCTATTTCGCTGCCGAACATTGTTATTTTTCCCTCTTTCATAATTATATGTTT
>CAMGTS010000024.1 GCA_946062035.1 uncultured Bacteroidales bacterium | reverse complement strand
CTAAGCCAACTTTAGAGAAGATACTATGATACGGTGACACCAGACATCAGGCACCACTATCAAAAACTCCCCACAACCGTATGGATGCAGGGAGTCCCGACTAAATACTTTGGGTTATTATTACATATAAGTTTACTTGTTCAAAGAGTCAAACCACGCCTTTGCGCCCTTTGCGTCAATGCGGTTGACAAGACGGCCGTTATCCCAGTCAAGCTTAGGATAGACTCTCTTGAAATCAGCCACGCTACCGTTAATTGAGCTTCCGCCTGAAGTAGCGAAAGGCACTACCAATTTTCCTGCGAGGTCATGCTTGTCGATGAATGTATATACCTGACGTGGTGCGAGATCCCACCAGATCGGATAACCGATAAAAACTATATCGTAGTCGACGATATCGGTCTTCACATTCTTGATTTCAGGTCTGCATTTGGAATCGGCCATCTCCACGCTGCTGCGGGATTTCCTGTCATGCCAGTTAAGATCGGCGTTTGTATAACGAGGAACGGGAGCTATCTCAAAAAGATCACCGCCCGTCGCCGCAGCCAAAGTTTTGGCGGCACGTTCTGTTGTACCTGTCGCTGAAAAATATGCGACAAGGACTTTCTTATAATTATCATTATTCATATTCTGCTTGTTTTGTGCGCACGCCGATATTGGAAGAAGAGCCAAAATCAAGAGTGCCGTAATTATTCTTTTCATTACACTAAGTATTCTATCGTACTCTACTTTAACTTATTATATTCTTCATCCGTTACAGGCTCAAGCCATTCGTTTGAGGCCTGCTCGCCAGGAATTTCAAATGCGAGATGAGCAAACCAACTGTCGGCGGCAGCGCCATGCCAATGCTTTACGTTAGCCGGAATATTGATGACCGTGCCCGGAAGAATTTCAACCGCAGGTTTCCCCTCTTCCTGATACCAGGCACGGCCGGCAACCCCTATAAGCATCTGACCGCCACCTCTTTTAGCTCTGTGTATATGCCAGTTATTGCGGCAGCGAGGCTCGAAAGTGACATTGGCTATATGAATCTGGTCGGTAGAAACAGGCGCAAGGTAGCTGTTGCCGATAAAATACTTGGCGTAAGCTGTATTAGGTTCACCTACAGGGAATATCATCTCTTGCTGAAAACGCTCCTTCTCTGTCTCCGCATCGTCATCAGCCCAAACTTCCTTGGCAACTCTGAAGCCCGCCCATGCATTAGGCCAACCGGCGTAAAAAGCCGCCTGGGTCAGCAATGCAGCAATTTCTTTGCGGGTAATTCCATGTTTCTTACCCATTTCAAGGTGAGAACGGAAAGAAGAATCCACCATACCCTTGCCGAGAAGTATGGAAATAGTCACCATACTATGGTCGTGAAGCGAGAGAGTCGAGTCGTTCCATACGGCCTCTCCGAAAAGAACATCATCGTTTAATTGTGCGAACTTCGGGGCGAACTCTCCCAATTGTGTGCGCCCTGCCGTCTGAACTATCTTCTGTTGTGCCATTGCGTTTAATGTTATGATACTTAAAACTAATATTACTGCTATTCTTTTCATAATTACAGTGTTCTTTTGAAACATATTATTTCACTACTTTATATCTGAGCCATACGACTCCGTTTTCCATCTGCTCCACACTCTTTAGCGAGAGTTTGTACGGAACTCCATCCTGTTTTACAATACCGTCAAATACAGCGGTCCGCCCTTTTCTGCCATCAATACCCGGAGCTATCATCTCGCTCACCTCATCCACGAGTCCGGCCGCCAAAAATCCGCCGCATATATGACCTCCGCCTACAACTACCACTCTCTCTACAGAGAAGTTCTTGTAAAGCAGTTCCATCGCACGGGCCATGTCGATCTTTCCTTTGCCCGTAGCTATCCATGAAATATCATGGTTGTGCATAGAATCCAAATAATCCTGCGTGGCCTCCTCACTTGTAATGCAAAGCAATGGATGCCCGTTATCTTCGCCGGCACCCCATTTAAGCTTACCGAAAGTATCTACTACGATTGTATACTCTTCGGAAGTGCATCCTACATAAACCGATTCTTTGCCTGCGGGAACTCCATTTACGGGCGCGGTCTCCGCATTCACGGCTGAACACTCGAGGGCGGCTGTGACACGTCCTGAAATCTTTGACGAAGTTCCAAGGCTCGCAAGGGCTACATAGTACTCCTCGCCGCTTATCTGCGCCACCATCGGGCAGTCGATTCTTCCGTCAACGGAAGTCATCATGTGTGTTATAATGTAAGGTCTCATAATCATATCACTTTTTCACGATGCAAAAATATCACACCCCGAATTCACGGATTGTATATAAATTACGGATATAACCATCAATTTTACCGATAGTGACAACGAAGGATCCTGAATTATACACAGCCGAAAGTTGATAAATAAGTCTGCGGAAGCCCCTATCGAATATCTTTAATATGTACCTTAGCCCCGCAAAAAAGTTTCCGTTTATGATACAATTCTTCAAAGGGCAGCACGGAGTCGTGTTAGCTGTCAAGACCAAAAATAACCTGTCACAGGATAATATAGATGCGCTTAAATGGCTTTTCGGAGAGGCTGAAGTCTTAGACAAAAAATCTTTGTCCGGAACTTTCATCGGTCCCCGCAAGGAGATGATAACCCCTTGGAGCACAACAGCCGTCGAGATTACGCAGAACATGAATATCAGCGGTATCGAGCGTATCGAAGAGTATTTTCCGACACGCTCGGCAGCCCCGGCACACGACAAGATGCTACAGAGGATCTACAAGGGTCTCGATCAGGATATATTCACTGTAGACAACAAGCCAGAAGAAGTCGTATATATCTCGGATTTAGAGAGTTACAATAAAGAAGAAGGTCTTGCACTCAGCAAGGACGAAATAGAATACCTCAACAGTATCAGCAAAAAAATCGGCAGAAAGCTGACCGATAGCGAAGTATTCGGTTTCTCACAGGTCAACAGCGAGCACTGCCGCCACAAGATTTTCAACGGCACGTTCATAATTGACGGCAAAGAGATGGAAAGCTCTCTGTTCAAGCTGATTAAGAAGACATCGCAGACAAATCCCAACCTGATAGTAAGCGCATACAAAGACAACTGCGCATTTCTGCAAGGTCCAAAAGTGGATATGTTCGCACCTGCAAGCGGCGACAAACCGGACTTTTTCAGACTGAAAAAGAAGGAGACGGTAATCAGCCTGAAAGCGGAAACCCATAATTTTCCTACAACCGTAGAGCCATTCAATGGTGCCGCGACAGGAACGGGCGGCGAAATCAGAGACCGTATGGGAGGAGGAAAAGGAAGTTTCCCTATCGCAGGTACGGCGGTGTACATGACAAGCTATCCGAGATTCGAGAAACAGAAAAGGGAATGGGAGAGCGGCAAGCCTCGTAAGTGGCTGTATCAGAGTCCGCAGGAGATTCTTACAAAGGCATCTGACGGTGCGAGCGATTTCGGAAACAAGTTCGGTCAGCCTATCATCACAGGAAGCCTTCTGACATTCGAACATGCTGAAAAACAGAAAGGTGTAGAGAAAGACAATCCTAAATTCGGTTATGACAAGGTCATTATGCTTGCCGGCGGCGTAGGCTACGCAAAAAAGGCAGACGCAATGAAGGAAGTCCCTGTCAAGGGCGACAAGATCGTCCTTCTTGGAGGTGACAATTATCGTATCGGAATGGGTGGTGGAGCCGTAAGTTCCGTTAATACAGGACAATACGGCAACGCAATCGAGTTGAACGCAATCCAGAGAGCGAATCCTGAAATGCAGAAGCGCGACTACAATGCCATACGTGCCCTTGCTGAAATGGATAATAATCCCGTTATCTCAGTTCATGACCACGGTGCGGGCGGACACCTGAACTGCTTCTCTGAATTGGTTGAAGATGAGGGCGGTAAAATTGATATCAGTAAGCTCCCTATAGGCGATCCGACCCTCTCGCTCAAAGAAATTATCGGCAACGAGAGCCAGGAGAGAATGGGACTCGCGCTCCACGACAAAGATGTTGCGATGCTCAAAGAAATAGCTGAAAGGGAGCGTGCTCCGTTCTATGAAGTAGGAGAAGTTACAGGCGACCACCGCTTCACCCTGAAGGACGAAAAGAGCGGTAAAGCCGCTATTGACTTGGAAATGAGCGATATGTTCGGAAGCGCACCGAAGACTTATATGCAGGATGTAACAAGCGAATATAAGTTCAGCCCGATCAAGGCAGAGCCTGAAAAATTCGAACAATATCTCAAGCAAGTGCTTCAATTGGAGAGCGTCGCATGCAAGGATTGGCTGACCAACAAAGTCGACCGTTCGGTAACAGGATTGATTGCCTGCCAGCAGTGCACAGGAGAGATACAGCTTCCTCTCAACAACTTGGGAGTCACAGCCTTAGGATATGATACCAAAGACGGTATAGCGACTTCAATAGGACACGCTCCTGTAGCGGCACTCATCGACTCTGCGGCAGGTTCAAGACTCGCTGTAGCGGAAGCGCTTACAAATATCGTATGGACACCTCTCAAGAATGGCATCAAAGGCGTTTCGCTCAGTGCCAACTGGATGTGGCCGAGCCGCAACAAGGGCGAAGACGCAAGGCTCTATAAGGCGGTACAGGCGATCAGCGATTTCGCTTGCGAACTCGGCATAAACATCCCGACCGGCAAGGATTCGATGAGCATGACACAGACTTACCCTAATGGCGACAAGGTTCTTGCGCCCGGTACCGTCATCGTATCTGCCGCCGCACCCGCTACGGATATTTTCAATGTAGTTCATCCGAACCTACAGCCGGTTGCAAAAAGCGGAATCTACTACATACCGTTTACCAAATGCGGATATGAACTTGGCGGCTCGGCATTCGCTCAGAGCCTGAACAAGATCGGTGACAAAGCCCCTGACGTAACAGACACAAAGTACTTCGCCGAATGTTTTGAGACAATACAAACACTTGTAAACAAGGGACTTATACTCGCCGGGCACGATATTTCATCAGGTGGTATGATCACATCACTTCTTGAAATGTGCTTCGCCAACAAGAAAGGTGGTATCTCACTCACCGATATAGAATTGCCTTTGCTGAACTTCATGTTCTCCGAAAAGCCGGGAGTGCTTCTTCAAATTGCGGACAAGAATTTCAAGGAGTTCGAAAAATCATGCGGCGTTGAGTTCCACAAGCTCGGACATTATATCCCTGACAGAAAAATTGTCGTACTTGACAAGATCAAGTTGGACATTGACAAGCTCAGAGATGTCTGGTTCAAGACCTCGTATTTGATGGAAAAGAGGCAGACACCTGCCAAGATCGCCGCTGAGAGAATGAAGAACTACAAGCTCCAACCACTCAAGTACAAGTTCCCTGAAAAGTTTGACGGCAGAATCACAATAGCCTCAGCGCCAGAAAGAAAAGATGCCCCTATCGCAGCCATTATCAGAGAGCAGGGAAGCAACGGTGACAGGGAGATGGCATGGTGCCTCTATATGGCCGGATTCAGGGTAAAGGATGTTCACATGACAGACCTTACAAGCGGAAAGGAAGACCTGAGCGATGTTCAGATGGCGGTATTCGTAGGAGGATTCTCCAATGCCGATACATTAGGTTCCGCAAAGGGCTGGGCCGGAGCGTTCTTATTCAACGAAAAGGCGAAAGAGAGCCTTGACAAATTCTACGCCCGCAAGGATACTTTAAGCCTCGGAGTCTGCAACGGATGTCAGCTCATGTCAGAATTAGGACTTGTAACCCCTTCAAAGAGAGAGTATTCACCTAAGATGGCACGCAACCTATCGGGAAAATTCGAAAGCGAGTTTGTCGGAGTCGAAATAGCCAAATCCAAGTCAATACTTCTCAAGAGCTTGGCAGGCAGCAAATTGGGTATTTGGGTAGCGCATGGAGAAGGAAGATTCACATTCCCTAACGGCACTTCCGAACTTGAAACCGCACTTACATACAACTACAACGAATACCCTGCAAATCCTAACGGCTCACCTAAGAAGATTGCCGGCGTATGCAGCAAAGATGGCCGCCATCTCGCTTTGATGCCACATCCTGAAAGGTGTATAAGACCTTGGAACTGGGCATATTACCCAAGTGACAGGCGCAACGAGGAGGTAACCCCTTGGATAGAGTTGTTCAGGAACGGATACGACTGGTGTTGTAAAAAGGCGGGCCGCAAATAACCGGTAGTTTCCGCAACTCCAAAGTTTGCACAGAATTTGAAGGAAGCCTCGGTGCGTGTCTGCCTCCTTGTGGAGCACGGATCGAGGCTCTCTCTCCATTATTGAGACGGCTACGCATACATTAATGACGGAAAATATCTATAACAAATGAAAAAAGAATATACGGGACGCGGAAAGTCCAGAAAAACAAACACCTCGAAGGGAAAAGAGAGGAACATTGGATTAGCGCAGGTTATTAGCGCACCGACAAAACTTCCTAAGATTTTTGTCCTCGACACTAATGTCATCCTTCATGACTGGCGCTCGATATTCAAATTTCAGGAAAACGACCTTGTCGTGCCTCTTGCGGTTATGGAGGAGCTTGACAAGTTCAAGAAAGGCGACGGGACAATCAACTACAACGCCCGCGAATTTGTGCGCAAAGCCGATGAGATTTCCGATCAGCTGGTCTCAAAAGGTAAGACCACCTATCCTCTCGGCCCTGGTTTGGGGACTATAACAATCTCAATAAACCGCCCGTTCTCTGATGAATATAAAGACAGCTTCGCCAACGATATACCAGACCACAGAATCCTCTCTACCGCAATGTGGTACAGAGACCAGAACCCTGACAAAATAGTTTGCCTTGTTACCAAGGATGTGAATCTCAGGATGAAAGCCAAAGCCTTGGGTATGTTCACCCAGGATTACCTGAACGACCATATCAAGGAAGAGAGATTCAACCAGGACTACGACAGGGTAGTCCTTATAAGCAACGCTTCCAACAAGGCGATAGATAGTCTGATAGCCGGTAACGGAGTCTTACCTGAAGAGCTTTCAGTAGACAAACCTGCGGCAAATCAATTGTTTAGAATTACCACCAAACATATCCCCGGATTGGATGTCAATGAGACGGAATTCGCGAATATAGTCGGAGGAGTAGACAGAGATCCTATAAGAGACAACATCCTCCTTGCACGTTACGATGCGACTATAGGCAAGATAGTCAGGATTTTACCGAGCACACAATATGGCATTACTCCACGCAATGAGGAACAGGTTTTCGCCCTTGACGCTGTCATGAATCCGGATGTTGAGTTGGTTTCACTTACAGGAACAGCCGGCACCGGAAAGACACTGCTTGCGATAGCGGGAGCGCTTGCCCAAGCCGACAGATACGATCAGATCTTGGTCGCAAGACCTGTCATAGCCCTTAAGAATGAGGAACTTGGCTTTATCCCAGGGAGCGTCGAAGAGAAGATCGCCCCGTTCATGCAGCCTCTCTACGACAATCTTGCCGTAATCAAGAAGAACTTCGGAATCTCCTCAAAGGAAAACGTCAAGATAGAGGATATGCTCCGCAACAGGAAGTTGGAGATCACTCCGCTTGCATACATCAGAGGGCGCTCACTCTCAAAGGTTTACTTTATTATAGATGAGGCTCAGAACCTTACGCCGCACGAGGTCAAGACAATCATCACCCGTGCAGGAGAAGGAACCAAGATCGTCTTTACAGGAGATGTACAGCAGATAGATCAGCCTTACTTAGACAAATGGTCTAACGGCCTGACCCATATCAGCGACAAACTATACGGAGAAAAACTCTTCGAACACGTCAACCTGATAATGGGAGAGCGCAGCCGCCTCAGCGACCTCGCCGGTAAGAAACTTTAATTCACAGAGAATCGACCTTTTTTCAGATACAGTAAGGGCGGACAAAATAATTTTGTCGCCCTTACTGCATTTTAGTCAACATCGTGGCTAACATCCGCTTCAAAACCGTTGACCATTCCCGTCAAAAAACGGCACATTCCGCTCAGCATAATGTGCAGGATGTACGGATTTACATTAAAAACGATAGGCGGTAAACTCCTGATTACGAAGAGCCTACCGCCTATAATAAGGCAAGTTGCGTTATTTGGCCTCGTATTGCTTTATCGCAGCCTGGGCCGCCGCTAATCTTGCGATAGGTACTCTGAATGGAGAGCATGAGACGTAATTTACTCCCAATGAGTAAAGGAACTCAACAGAAGCAGGATCGCCACCGTGCTCACCGCAGACACCGCACTTCAAAGTCTGGTTCGTAGAGCGTCCGCCCTTAACACCCATTTCAACAAGTTTGCCTACTGATTCCTGATCCAAAGTCTGGAACGGATCTGCAGGAAGAATCTTCTTGCTGAGATAGTCGCCCATGAATGAGCCTATATCGTCTCTTGAGAAGCCGAATGTCATCTGTGTAAGGTCGTTAGTTCCGAATGAGAAGAACTGGGCGGTCTTAGCCATCTGATCCGCCATAATTGCGGCACGAGGTATCTCAATCATAGTACCGAACAGATATTTGACATCGACACCTGTCTGTTTCATAACTTCGTCATGAACTTTCTCGCAGATACTCTTCTGGTTGTCAAGCTCTTTATATGAGATTGTAACAGGTATCATAATCTCAGGCTGTGGATTGAGTCCCTCTTTGATAAGCTCTACGGTCGCATTGAAAATAGCCCTGAACTGCATCTCAGAAACCTCAGGATAGGTGATACCAAGTCGTACTCCGCGGTGACCCATCATAGGGTTAACCTCCATAAGAGCCTCACCTCTGTTCTCAACATCCTTCAAAGATATATTGAGTTCTTTTGCAAGCTCTTCTCTCTTGTCTTTAGACTGAGGTACGAACTCATGCAAAGGCGGATCCAAAAGTCTGAAAGTCACAGGTTTGCCATCCATAACCTTCATAGTGGCCTTAGTAGACTCCTTAACGTATGGCTCTAACTCTGAAAGCGCAAGTTTTCTCTCCGCCTCAGTGTTGGAAAGAATCATCTTTCTGAGTTTAGAAAGCGGTTGCTCAGAATTCTTTCCATAGAACATGTGCTCTATACGGAACAGACCGATACCCTCAGCGCCGAAATTCAAAGCCATCTTAGCGTCATCAGGATTATCAGCGTTAGTTCTAACGCCGAGAACTCTGAATCTGTCGACAATCTTCATATACTGCACAAAATTCTCATTCTCAGTTGCATTCACCGTTGCAATAGGCTGGTCATATACAAGACCACGACTTCCGTTCAGAGAGAAAATATCACCCTCCTGATATGCCTTTTCGCCGATAGTCATTGTCTTGGTAAGCATATTGATATGAACCGCATCGCAACCTACGATACAGCACTTGCCCCAACCTCTCGCTACAAGAGCAGCATGAGAAGTCATACCGCCTCTTGCCGTAAGAAGACCATCTGCGGCACGCATACCCTCAACATCTTCAGGGTTTGTCTCCTCTCTGACAAGAATAACCTTTTCGCCATTAGCGGCAGCCTGAACTGCAGCCTCAGGTGTGAAGACGATCTTACCTACAGAACCGCCCGGACCTGCCGGAAGACCCTGAGCGATAGGATTGGCCTTCTTTTCAGCGGCAGCATCCAATACGGGGTGAAGTATCTCATCAAGCTGCTTAGGTGCGACTCTCATTACAGCTGTCTTCTCATCAATAAGACCCTCTGCGAGCATATCCATCGCCATATTCAACGCTGCAAGACCTGTTCTCTTACCGACACGGCACTGGAGCATCCAGAGTTTTCCGTCCTGAATAGTAAACTCAAGGTCCTGCATATCGCGGAAGTGCTTTTCAAGGTTCTGCTGAACACCGTTCAACTGGGCATAAACCTCAGGCATAGCCTTCTCCAAAGAAAGGAGGTGCATATTATGCTCGTTCTTGGTAGCCTCATTAAGCGGATTAGGAGTTCTGATACCGGCAACGACATCCTCGCCCTGAGCGTTGATAAGCCACTCGCCATAGAACTTGTTCTCACCGGTCGCAGGGTTTCTTGAGAAAGCCACTCCTGTAGCGGAATTGTCACCCATGTTACCGAAAACCATTGACTGAACGGTAACAGCCGTACCCCAATCGTCAGGAATACCCTCGATTCTTCTGTAAGCTGCGGCACGACGACCATTCCATGATTTGAATACAGCCGCTATACCACCCCAAAGCTGCTCCATTGCATTATCAGGGAAAGGCTTGCCAAGCTCCTGACGAACTCTGACCTTGAAGTCCTCACAAAGGACTTTGAGATCCTCTGCCGTAAGGTCTGTATCTGAATTGTAACCTTTATCTTTTTTCGCTTTTGCAAGCATTCTGTCCAACTGCACTCTGATACCGTTACCGTCCTCAGGTTCAATACCCTCAGCCTTCTCCATAACGACATCAGAATACATCATAATGAGGCGACGGTACGCATCGTAAACAAATCTCGGGTTCTTAGTAGCCTCGATAAGGCCCGGAATTGTTTCAGTACACAGACCGATGTTAAGGACAGTCTCCATCATACCCGGCATAGAGCTTCTTGCACCGGAACGGCAAGAAACGAGGAGAGGATTCTTTGGGTCTCCGAATTTTCTACCCATTGTCTCCTCAGTCGCTTTGAGTGCGGCATCTACATCAGCCTTCAAGTCCTCAGGAAAATTGCACCCAAGATCATAATACTCGTTACAAGTGTCAGTTGTAATTGTGAAACCGGCAGGTACAGGCAGACCAAGCAGACACATCTCTGCAAGATTGGCACCCTTTCCGCCAAGTTCGTTTCTCATGTTGCCGTTTCCCTCGGCATGAACACCGCCAAAGCGGTAAACTCGCTTAATATCAGCCATTTTCTAAATATGTATTACGATTATTGATAATTTTCTATAATCAAATTTATATAGAAAAAATGGAATAATCTTCAAGTTTCCAAAACTTTTCTATAGAACCCTGAATTTCAGTATTTTGCAATGTAACATTTCTGTTACTTTCGATCATCGGAACACTATCTCCGTCCGTCCTTTATCGCAGACCTATCAACTGCATGAATCTATAGAAACTCGGCTTTTTGAAAAGACCTGAGACATAGGCTATTGCCATTCCGTAATTAGTGACGGCGAATCCTCTGTCAATCAGACCGCTGACCCTATTATAAAGCGTCCGTGACGAAACCATGCATCCTCCACATTGC
>CAMGTS010000023.1 GCA_946062035.1 uncultured Bacteroidales bacterium | reverse complement strand
GACATTGAACTGTCTCTTTGTTCTGCGCAGTGAGTGAGACACGTTATTTCCCACCATTGCCTTTTTACCTGTAATCTGACAAATTTTTGACATTTTCTTGTTGTTCGTTTTTGTAATTTTCAATATTTATTTACTTGGAGAAGTACAGGTGTTCACGTTCCTACGGGCCCGCAATGCCCGTGTTGCGAAATTGGAACCGCTACACCCTTTTAATTTGAAAATTAGGGGTGTTGTTTCTTTTCATTTTTGTGATTCGGTTGGGATTCGAACCCAAGACCCACAGCTTAGAAGGCTGTTGCTCTATCCAGCTGAGCTACCGAACCATCGGGTTACCCCGTTTTAGGACTGCAAATGTAGCAAAAAGTTTCGATTTCCATAACAGCTCGCAAAAAAAGATTAGCGAGTTAGTCGAACACTGTTTTGTTTTTGACCAAAGGCTTTGCCCATGCCCCAATAAATATCATATAAGCGATAAAGAGAAATACTGCGCACATACCCACACGCATACTTCCTGATATATCAGATAACAAGCTGACTAACAGCGGTCCTATCGCCCCACCGACTATGGCGGAGCAGAGGATTCCGGCAAATGATCCGTGATGCTCAGAAACAGAATTCAAAGCAAGCGAGAAGATTATCGAATACATAAGTGATATGGCGAAACCGACCGCTGGCAAAGCAATCAAAGCTACTTTCTCCGAACCAAACAAACCTAATGCAAGAAGCACTACGGTAATATAGCCGCTCCATCTGAGAAGCACCTTACTGTCAGCAAGTTTAAGAAGCACAAGCCCGGCGATACAGCCTATAAGCATTGCACCCCAGAACCATGCGACCGCCTTTGCCCCTATCGTATGAGGATCTGTTCCATGATATTTTTCCAGGAAAGTGCTCATATATACGCTTACGCTCTGTTCTGTACTTACATAGCAGAAAATGCCGAGAGCGAATAGCCATACGCTCTTCTTTTTGAATAGAGCGAAATACGAAGCCTTGCCGCCGACTTTTTCATCAGCAAGTAGTTCAATTCTCGGAAATCTGCACAATGCGACAGCTATCAGCATGACTATCAGTATAGCTGCGAACAGGAAGTAAAGCGACACCCACGGAAGACCTTCGGGTGCAAAGGAAAGAGGATTACGCACATAGTAGCTGTATACCAAAGGACTTACGAATGAAGCGGAACTGAAGACAAGCTGTCCAAGCTCAGCCACGAACGCATAGTTTTCTTCTCCTCCTACCGTTCGCTGCAAAGGATTGATAACAGTCTGAAGCATAGCCACTCCCAACCCTATTATAAAGCATGAAACGAGTAGGAGAGGATATGTCGGCACGAAAGCAAAGAGGAGCGAACCAAGCAAGGGCATGAGATAACCGATGAAAAGGACACTTTTTTCGCCCCAACGCTCAATCATTATACCGGCGGGGACACTCATTACAGCATACGCCACAAAGAACGATGTCGGGATGAACCCCGCAAGAGCCAGATTCTTCAGCGAAAAATTATTGATTATGTCCGGTATAAGCGGACCTAATATATTGGTAATGAACGATATTACGAACCAAAATACCATTATGAGGGCTATTTGCCCCAACCTCTTTGCTCCTAAGTTTGCCATAGTTTTTTAGTTGTCGGCCTTGCTTGCGTATCCTTGCTGCTCAAATTCCTTATCCAAGAGTGCCGCCTTAGCCTCAACATCTTCTCCCTCCATGCATTTTATCTCAAAATAGAACTTAATCTTAGGCTCTGTACCTGACGGCCTTACAGAAACCATAGTACCGTCTTCAGCTGTGAATTGCAGAACATTCGACTTGGCAAGCTCTACCTCAGGCGCATAAAATGTATCATTTGCATAATCTTTTACCGAAACGACCGGAGACCCCGCAAGAGTCTTAGGAGGATTTGTCCTGTACCCTTCTACGATAGAGTCAATCATCTTCTTTCCCTCAATACCAAGGTAAGTGTACGTGCGCAGCCAGTTCTTATACTCGCCGAACTCTCTGAATATCATCTGGAGCAATCCCCACATAGTCATATTGTTATCGGCACACCAAGCAGCGCATTCACAGGCGAGTTCACAGGAGATGACAGAGTCCTTGTCTCTTACGAACTCTCCGACGCTCATTCCGAAACTCTCCTCACCGCCAATGACATAGATGCCCTTGCCCTCGTTATGTTTTACAACCTCCGCGATGTTCTTGAAACCTGTCAGTACATCGTAGCACTTCACTCCGAACCTTTGCGCGATACGGCTGATAAGGTCTGTCGTCACTATCGTTTTAACAGTATACGGGAACAGCTTAGAATCGTTTATTCTTCCAGTTGCGGTCCAACGGCGGAGCATATAGTATGTCATGATGCTATTAGCCTGATTACCCGAAAGTTGCACCATTTCGCCCTTATCGTTCCTTACTCCTATGGCGATTCTGTCAGCATCAGGATCGGAAGCGAGAACTATCTCCGCCCCAACCTTGTCGGCAAGATCAAAAGCCATCTTCAAGGCTGAAATCTCCCCAGGATTAGGAGAAGCTACAGTAGGGAAATCTCCGTCATTAATACACTGCTCCTCAACGAAATGGACATTAGTAAGCCCCATCTCTTTCAATGCTCTCGGAACAAGCTTCACGCCGCATCCATGCAGAGGGGTATAGACAACGCACAAATCTTTATGCTTTGCCATATACTCATCAGAAACCCTCAAAGTAGCTATATCCTTAAGATACGCATCATCCAACTCCTCACCTACCATCTCTACAAAACCCTTGCATTCAGCTGATTTAACGAACTTAACCTGTTCGATAGAGGTGATTTTGTTTACCTCCTTGATGATATTCTTGTCGTGAGGGGCGATAACCTGCGCTCCGTCATTCCAATATGCCTTATAGCCGTTGTAAACCTTAGGATTGTGAGAAGCGGTTATCATCACACCGCCCTGACATCCGAAATGGCGCACTGCGTATGAAAGCTCCGGGGTGGGACGCAGCTCTTTAAACAGATATACGTGCAACCCGTTAGCGGCGAAGATGTCTGCGGTTATCTGCGCGAACTCCTTACTGTGATGACGGCAGTCAAAACAAACCGCTACTTTTATTTCCGGAAGGTCATTGAAGCATATCTTCAGATAGTTGGCAAAACCTTGGGTCGCCATTCCGACCGTATATTTGTTCATGCGGTTAGTACCCGCACCCATTATTCCCCTCAGACCGCCTGTGCCGAATTCAAGTGTCTTATAGAAAGCGTCCTCCAATTGTTTAGGATCTCCTGCGATGAGTTTGCGTACCTCAGCCTTAGTCTCTTCGTCGTATCCTTCACCGAGCCACGACTGCGCTCTCTTCATTATTTCTGCATCCATATCTAACTTTGTTATATAACCGCCGCACTTTGGTATGGCCCATACAAGCCTGCCCACAGCCGGCATTTTATTGTGATAATCTTTGTTCTTAACATATATCTATACATCTTCAAATTTAGTAAAAATATATATACATTTGCCCGCACTAAAGCGTTGTTATGAGCGAACAGATTAAACACGAATGCGGCGTTGTTCTCTTACGCCTTTTAAAACCACTTGATTACTACAAACAAAAGTACGGCACCCGCCTTTATGGTCTCAACAAGCTCTATCTGATGATGGAGAAGCAACACAACAGAGGTCAGGAGGGGGCAGGTCTCGCCTGCGTCAATATAGAAGCCAAACCAGGTAACGAATACATTTTCAGAGAGAGGGCGCTCGGCAACGGAGCTATCTCTGAATGTTTTGCGAATATCAATAAGGCAATTGACAACGCCAAGGCTACCGATACCCCGGAAGATGAATATCCCTATTCCGGTGAAGTCTATTTAGGGCATCTCAGATACAGCACTACGGGAAGAAGCGGAATGTCATACGTCCACCCTTTCCTGAGAAGAAACAACTGGCGCAGCCGCAACCTCTGCCTTGCCGGCAACTTCAATCTCACCAATGATAAGGAGTTGATGGAGAGCATGGTTACGGAGCAGGGGCAGCACCCTCGCAGCGATGCGGATACATTCCTGATATTGGAACAGCTCGGAGCGTTGTTGGATGACAAGAATTCTGAATTATACAGAAAGTTCAAAAAAGAGGGCTATACAGGAGAAGAGCTCAATCGTCAGATAGAGAACAACTTCGACATGGAGAGCGTTATAACCGAAGCGTCAAAAAGTTGGGACGGAGGATTCTGCATCACAGGAATAACAGGCAGCGGTGAAAGCTTCATACTGCGAGACCGCTGGGGAATCAGGCCATGTTTCTACTACATTGATGATGAAGTATTTGTAGCCGCTTCGGAAAGAGCCGCCATACAGACAGCAATGAATGTCAAGTATGAAGATGTCAAAGAACTGTATGCGGGTCAGGCCGTCCTTATCAGCAAGAACGGGACTATGCGGGTACGCAATATCATAGAGCCGAACAATCCAAGGCCATGTTCTTTTGAGAGAATATACTTTTCAAGAGGTTCTGACGCAGACATTTACAAAGAGAGGAAAATGCTTGGCAAACTGCTTCTGCCTCAGATTCTCGAAAAGGTTGAAAATATTGACGACACAGTCTTTTCGTATATTCCTAACACAGCCGAAGTCGCTTACTACGGATTGATGGAGGGAATGACCGAGCACTACAACAAACTGAAGTTCGACCGCATCACCCGATTACCGAACTTAGAGGGAGAGAACAGGGCAAAACTTGCGGAGATACTTTCGCACAACGTAAGAAGTGAAAAGATAGCGATAAAGGATATCAAGATGAGGACCTTTATTGCGGAGGGAAGTTCAAGAAAGGATATGGCGGCCCATGTTTACGATATAACATACAAGAGCATACGCCCGCACAAAGACTCCATAGCGGTCATTGATGACAGCATCGTAAGAGGAACAACCCTCAAAGAGAGTATTATCAAGATATTGAGCAGATTGGAGCCTAAAGAGATTATCATCCTATCATCGTCTCCTCAAATCAGATACCCTGACTGCTACGGAATCGACATGAGCAGGATGAACGAATTTATCGCGTTCAATGCGGCAATCGCCCTTATCAAAGAGCGTGGTATGGAGCATATTCTCAAAGAGGTTTACAACAAATGTAAGGCTACGGTAGGAAAACCTTTGAAGGATTATGTAAGCACAGGAATAGTAGGAAAAGGAGAAAAAGCTCCATACATCGAGAATTATGTCAAGGAGATATACTCACCATTCACTGATGAGGAAATTTGCGACAAGATAGCTGAACTTGTCACCCCGGACGATGTTAAGTGCAAAGTGAAAATCATCTTCCTGAGTATAGAAAATCTCCATAAGGCATGCCCTAAGAACAATGGCGACTGGTATTTTAGCGGCGACTACCCTACTCCAGGAGGAACCCGCACAGCCATAAGATCATATATCAACTACTACGAAAGTATGATCAAGAACAAATAGGAACTTCAAGATTTTATGCATAAAAAAAGCCGGCCCAAATTAGGGTCGGCTTTTTTAGTCCTGCGGAAATTACTCTCCGCCCTCAAGGAATTTAACATACTTTTCGTAGTTAGCCTTGCTTGTCTCATCGTTATCTCTGAAACGGAAGAAGATGTTCTTCAAGTACTCAGCGCTGTAACGCTTCATCTCAGCGTCATCCGATTTCTCGAAAACAGTCTGGAAAGGCTCGATCGCATCCTTAAGATACTCGTCAAGCATTTTTACCAACTCCATATACTTGTTGTCGTCAGTCTCCATAGACGCTTTCTCTTGAACATCAAGACCCATCTGATAGTAAGTCTCGCCTATAGCCCAAGGTGCGAACATATAGTTGGCGTCAATCTCAGCTGCTTTCTTGTAAAGCTCGATAGCCTTCTCATACTGCTTGAGATTCTTGTAAACACCACCCTCAGCATAATACAAACTTGCGTTTGTAGGCTCGTTAGCCTGAGCTGAGTGGATAACTGCGATAACCTTGTTAGGGTCATCGTTTGTTTCAAGATAAATGTTGATCAGGGCTACAAGAACGCTCTGGCTTGTAGGGTACTTAGCCAAACCAGCCTCAAGAACCTGCTTTGTCTTGGCGGTGTCACCGAGGAATTTGTAGCAGTCGGCCATATAAGCGCAAACCTCACCGTTTTCCTCATAACCGATCTCTACGCACTTCTCGAAGAAATCAACAGCTCTCTGATTATCCTTTGCCATTGCGGCGGTAACACCTGCATAATAAAGGGCAAGAGTGTCAACCTCACCTACAGCAGGCTCTGAGTTAACTATATATGATTTTTCAAAAGCTGCGGAAGCCCTTTTGTTGTCACCTATTCTGTATGCGCTCAAAGCCTCAGTGAAATGTCTTCTTGAAAGAGTTGTGAGATTAAGTTTCAACGCTTTTGCATCGCCTCCCATACCTTCAGCCTTTTTGAAGTTCTGCAAAGCGAGATCCAATGCGTCTTCACCCTCCAATGCAGGTTTTGTAATGACAAAAGCCGCAATCGCACCTGTCGCAGGGTTATAGTAAATCTCCTTATCGCTGTAAACGTCAACATTATACTGCTGACCAGCAACCTCTCTCTGCTCACTCTTAAGAACAACCTGATCCTTAGTGAACAATTTTACCTCCATTTGAGACTGATCCAATCTCAGACCTGTGATCGGAGCATCGTAGCATGCGGCATAAGCCTCTCCCAATTTCATCCATGAGTCGGCCTTGTCCGCCTTCTTCAATGAAGTCGCCTTTGCTTTTTCAAGATCTTTCAAAGACTTTGCAACCTCTTTTGACTGCGCATTGACTTGTGCAACGCAAAGCAATACGAGTGCAATTGAAATGAATATTTTCTTCATGTCGTAAATAGTATATTAGTTAATTATTAATTCTTATCCGTTTCAGCATCAGGCTGAATCTCATTAGTCTGCTGAGGGGCGTCCTGTGCCTGGGCCGAGTCCGAAGCCATATCTTCCGCCGTCTTCTCATCACTCTTCGGCACAACGCAAACAGCGGCTATGCTGTCGTTCTCCCTTATATTGATCAACTTGACACCCTGTGTAGAACGGCCTGCGACCTTGATTGTAGAAGCCGCGATTCGTATAACCACACCAGACTTGTTGATGATCATAAGGTCGCTGTCATCATTGACAACCTTGAGGGCGATAAGCTTACCAGTCTTTTCGGTAATGTTTATCGTCTTGACACCCTTACAGCCTCTGCTTGTAATCCTGTAGTCTTCAAGTTCAGACCTCTTGCCATAGCCGTTTTCACTGACGACAAGTATAGTATCCTGACTATCAGGCTGCACACAAATCATGCCGATTGATTCATTGCCCTCTTCAATCTCGATACCTCTTACACCTGTACCGCTTCTTCCGATGGCCCTTACTCCTGATTCCTCGAATCTCACGCACTTGCCCTCCTTGGATGCGATCATGATATGGCTTCCGCCATCAGTCAGGATCGCCTCCAAAAGTTCGTCATTCTCTCTGATATTGACAGCGATGACACCCGTCGCACGAGGATGTGAATAAGCTTCGAGAGATGTTTTCTTGACAACTCCGTTCTTTGTCGCAAGGACAACGAAATTGTTCTTCACATACTCTTCGTCAGTGAGGTTCTTTACATTTATGTATGCGCAGACAGCGTCACCCTGCTGAATGTTCAATACATTCTGAATCGCCCTGCCCTTGGTTGTCTTTGTCCCCTCAGGAATTTCATAAACCTTGAGCCAGTAGCATCTTCCGCTCTTTGTAAAGAAGAGCATGGTACTGTGCATATTGGCGACGTATATATGCTCGATAAAGTCCTCCTCACGGGTGCTGCTGCCTTTAGAGCCGATACCTCCTCTATGCTGAAGCCTATACTCCGAGAGCGGTGTCCTCTTGATATATCCCAAGTGTGAGATTGTTATCACGACATCCTCATCCGCATAGAAATCCTCCGGATTGAACTCTCCTTCAGCCGGGATTATCTGAGTTTTCCTCTCATCGCCGAAGCGTTTCCTGATATCGAGAAGTTCCTCCTTGATGACCCCCATCTGGAGATTGTAATCCGCAAGAATCGCCCTAAGTCTTTCGATGACTTTCAAAAGTTCTGCTCTTTCGGCCTCAAGCTTATTGCGCTCCATTCTCGCAAGCTGACGGAGCCTGATTTCTACAATAGCCGAAGCCTGAATCTCGTCAAGCCCGAACTTCGCCATAAGCGCCTGCTTTGCCAACTCGACAGTCTCGGACTCTCTGATGATTCTTATAACCTCCTCAATATTCTGCAAGGCGATGATAAGTCCGGCGATAATATGGTCTCTGTCTTCCGCTTTCTTGAGTTCGAATTTTGTCCTTCTTACAACGACATCGTGTCTATGGCGGACATAATACTGAATCAACTGCTTGAGGTTCAGCAATCTCGGTCTGCCGTCAGCAAGGGCAACATTGTTTACCGGGAAGCTGCTCTGCAACTCAGTAAGTTTGTACAAATGGTTCAATACCACACTCGAAATCGAGCCGACCTTCAATTTAACGACCAGTCTCATTCCTGAACGCCTGTCGCTCTCGTCATTGACATATACGATATCGTCGACTTTCTTTGACTCCGCAAGATTCGCTATCTGTCTGAGAAGTTCGGTCTTGTTGACCATATAAGGAATCTCCTTGATGACAATGGTCTCTCTGCCGTTCTTCTCGTTGATTTCGATATCGGTCGTACCTCTGACTATGATTCTGCCACGACCGGTTTCATAAGCCTCTTTGATGCCCTGCAAGCCAAGAATCGAGCCTCCTGTCGGGAAGTCCGGTCCTTTGATGTATTTCATCAGCTCTTCAACAGTGATATCGTTATTGTCGATATATGCGATTATACCGTCGCAAACCTCACATAGATTATGAGGCGGCATATTGGTCGCCATTCCGACTGCGATTCCGCTCGCTCCATTCAACAGCAGCAGAGGCAGTTTTGCGGGAAGTACCACAGGCTCTGTATGTTCACCGTCGAAGTTCGGAACAAAATCCACCGTATCTTTCTCAAGATCCTTGAGCACCTCTTCTCCGGCAGGCATGAGTTTGACCTCTGTATAACGGGCTGCTGCGGGAGGGTCTCCACCGACTGATCCGAAGTTACCTTGTCCGAAAACAAGGGTATATCTCATACTCCAACTTTGAGCAAGTCTTACCATTGCATCGTAAACACTGGCATCGCCATGAGGGTGATACTTACCGAGCACATCACCGACAACACGCATAGACTTCTTTGTCTGGCTTCCCGCAGTGATGCCAAGCTCACCCATATCGAACAGGATTCTACGATGAACAGGCTTCAATCCATCACGAACATCAGGCAGGGCTCGTGAAACGATAACCGACATAGAATAGTCTATGTAGGCCGTTTTCATCTGGTCCTCGATGTTAATCTTCTGTATATTCTCGTCCATCATTCGCTATAATTTTTATGTAAACACACGCCGTATCTGGGCCGAATGTTTAGGAAGCCCAAATTTACGATTTTTCCGGATAAAAACTTAGCCTTGGGAGAATTAATTATTAGTATATTGGGCGAAATTTCATACGATATATGTATTTAGATATCCCCGATAAGTTAAATACCATTATTGCGTACGCCAAGGAAGAGGCGATGAGACTTGGAAGCCTGGTTCTGACCACCGATCACCTGATACTCGGAATGATCAGGCATTCAGACAATTTGGCTATAAGAAGGCTTTTAGAACTTGGAGTCGACATTCAGGATTTCAGGCAATACATCGAAGATATAGTAAAGAGAGAAGAGCCTATACCCGAAGAGAAAGGGGCGGAAATAGCCCTTTCATCGGCAAGCAGCAACGCCCTCAAAATAATGTACTTGGAAGCCCGCAGTTTGAGAGAGGTTCAGCCGAATTCGCTGCATCTCCTTCTTGCGATTATGAGAGGACCGTTCTCTTCGGCCATAGATTACCTCCACATGAAAGGTATCTACTATGAGACCGTTAAGGCAAAATCCATAGGATTGGACGGAAGCGAAGCTGTAAAGAACGCTCCACAGTTTCCGCAGATACCGGACGGGCAGGATGAAAACGACCCTATCAGCCATTTGTTCAACAGCCTGTTCAACGGCAACGCCGCACACCCGAACAGCGGGGAAAAACAGATGACGGCTGATTCGTCAGAAGCCGCGGAAGATGAAGATAACGCTGCGGATTTCGAAAGACGCAGTAATGCCGGCGAGAAGCGTAATGCCAACCCTCTGAAAAAGAGAGGGTCGTCCACTCCGGTTTTAGACAGCTTCGGGTTTGACTTTACCAAGGCTGCGCTCAACGGTGATCTTGACCCTGTCGTAGGAAGAGATAAGGAGATAGAGAGGGTCGCTCAGATTCTTGGCAGAAGAAAGAAGAACAACCCAATCCTGATCGGAGAGCCTGGAGTGGGCAAAAGCGCAATAGCCGAAGGGCTTGCGAATAAAATAGCGAACAAGGAAGTCCCGTATTCGCTTGCGGGCAAGAAGATTGTCTCTTTGGATATCGGCAGTATTGTAGCCGGAACAAAATACAGAGGACAGTTCGAAGAGAGAATGAAAGCCATTCTCAATGAGTTGAAGAAGAACGATGATGTCATCCTCTTCATAGATGAGATTCATACGCTTGTGGGTGCCGGTGGCGCCGCAGGTTCGTTGGATGCCGCCAATATGCTCAAACCTGCTCTTGCAAGAGGAGAGATCCAATGCATAGGAGCGACGACTTTGGATGAGTTCCGCGAAGTGATCGAGAAGGACGGAGCGTTGGAGAGAAGGTTCCAGAAGGTAATGATCGAACCTACTGACTTCGACCAGACTCTGAATATTCTGCAACATATCAAACAGCGCTACGAGAGCCATCATAACGTCATCTTCACAGATGAAGCGTTGAAGAGCTGTATTCAGCTGACCCAAAGATACATATCCGACAGATGTCTTCCTGACAAGGCGGTCGATGTCATGGATGAGGCGGGCAGCCGTGCACATATCAAGAATATCAAAGTGCCGAAAAGTGTTCTTGCATTGGAAAACGCCATAGAATTGCTCGGCAAAGAGAAGAGCGAGGCTGTCGCAACCAAAAACTTCAGACAGGCGGCTCTGCTTCGCGATGTAATTAAGTCAAAACAGGAGGAACTGGAAATCGCCAAAGAGAAATGGAAAGCGAAAC
>CAMGTS010000022.1 GCA_946062035.1 uncultured Bacteroidales bacterium | reverse complement strand
CGCTCCTTCCGCAAACCCTAAGAGCAGTTATTTTTACTTCAGATATAATCTTAGCCTTTCGGGAAATCTGCTGAGCCTTTTCAACTCTTCATTTGAAAAGAACGAAGAGGGGGAGCACCTTATATGGGGGTCGCCTTATTCGCAATATTACAAGATGGAACTTTCCACTGTATATACATTTAAGTTCGGTGCGAATCCAAGCCACATGCTTGCGGTACGCGCATTGGGAGGCGTCGGTAAGGGGTATGGCAATTCGGATATGGTCCCTTTCGAAAAACTCTTCTGGGGAGGCGGCGCATACGATATGAGAGGGTGGCAGCCAAGAACCTTAGGCCCTGGATATGCTCCGAGAGATACCGCCTTCGCCATCCCTAATCAGGCGGGAGACATAAAATTGGAGGGAAATATAGAGTACAGGTTTCCTATTTCTGGAGCGTTGAAAGGAGCTGTATTCGTCGATGCAGGAAATATATGGACTTTCGACAGAAAATCATCAAGTCTTTGGGATAACGAAGTCTTGGACAAGCGTGGTGTTTTCACAAGCAAGTTCTATAAGCAGATAGCCCTTGACTGGGGTGTCGGCATCAGGCTTGACCTTAACTTCGCTCTTCTCCGTCTTGACTTGGGATTCAAAACCCGAGACCCTGCAATCCCATCATGGTTAGGACCGAACAAATGGTTCAAATCCAACAACTACGAGCTGAGTTTCGGTATAGGTTATCCGTTCTAAGTCTATTCTTCGAATTTAAGATATCCGAAATACTCAGGAACATGGTAATCCGGCTTAGGTGTTCCGATAGGGCTCCATGTCAGATAGTGTGATTGAGGCATCTCGTCACCGCATTTATACACATTGCCGAGAACTGTCTTGCCTTTGACAATATCAACTCCCTTTTCCCCGCAAAGCATATCCAACGGGACAACTATTGTCATGCTCCACTCATACCATTCACCGCTTTCAGCAGGTAATTCCCTGATTCCGAACGCCTCTCCTCCAAGAGTGGAAAATCTGCGTACACGTTTCAGCTCTTCAGGCGTGTAACGTATGCGGTCTTTTCTCAAAGCCCCCCTGCCTATAATGCCTTTGCCGATACAGTTCATCTCGATATTGAAATATACCATGTCCTCCAAGTTAGGGATGATAAAAAGTTCCATGCAGTCGTCTGTCCAAGGTTTTGCTCCCTCGTCGCTGCCATAGACAGCCTTGAGAGCCTTCTCCTTCACCTTGTATCTGATATACAGGTCAGTATCGGAGTAAATCATGCTGAATGAGGCTTCAGGGGAATATCCTCCGTTTCTTTCCGGCCAGTTGGCTACGTCTACTTTATAACTCTCTGCACCGGACTTTGTGAACATTTCGCTGATTTCAGCCATTGTCGGAACTTCATTCCCGAAAGTGACGTGCTTGACGACGGCGGTTTTCTTTTCATCCATTTTGTTTTGCGCAAAACAAAAACTTCCCGCAACAGTCATTACGGCTATTGCGAGAAGCTTCAGATTAAACATTGATTTCATAAGGATTGCGTTAATCCCACTTATATTGTACGAACAACTCAATTGCTTGATATTCAGCCATACCGAGCAGGTTGAATGTCTCAGCTGTGTTGTGGTTTCTCTCTTCCGCCCTTACCCAGAACTCTCTTGCGTCAGAGCCAGGGAACAAAGGATAGTCCTTCTGTGACTGGTGGTAGAAGATCGCTGATCTCTTGATCTTAACCTCCTCCGGACTAAGCGGAACAGCCATTTCTGCCTCGGCGACATCCCACTCCTGCCATGCTCCTCTGTACATCCAGATTCTGCAATCCTTGAACCATTCCTCATTTCTCAACTGACGGCAAGCCTCGATAACGGCGTTGAAGCATACTCTGTGAGTTCCGTGCGGGTCTGAAAGGTCGCCAGCAGCGAAAATCTGATGAGGCTTCACTCTCTGGAGAAGTTCCTTTATGATATCGATATCTTCCTGTGAGAGAGGCTTTTTCTTTACTCCACCAGTCTCATAGAAAGGTAATGAGAGGAAGTTTACATTACTGTCTGGAATATTGAGGTAACGGCATGCCGCACGAGCCTCACTACGACGGATATAAGTCTTGATTTTTCTGACATTCAATGGGTCAGGCTGACCCGGATGCTTTGACATCAAGGCCTCCTTTGTCTCTTTGTAGAGCTTGTCAGCCTCTTTTGCGTCTATACCGAGAATCTCTGAGCTTTCTCTTGCGAAATCAAGGTATCTTACGACATCGTGGTCGAACACAGCGATATTTCCGCTTGTCTGGTAAGCGAGGTGAACCTCATGACCCTGCTCAGAAAGTCTTGCAAGAGTACCGCCCATTGAGATAACGTCATCGTCAGGGTGCGGGCTGAATACTACGACTCTCTTAGGATAAGGCAACGCTCTCTCAGGTCTTGTCGAGTCGTCGGCATTAGGCTTTCCACCCGGCCATCCGCTGATGATATGCTGCAAGTCATTGAATACCTTGATATTGATTGCGCTTGCAGGACCTTTCTCTGTAGCGAGGTCGGCCATACCGTTGTCGTTGTAGTCTCTGTCGGTAAGCTTGAGGATAGGTTTGTTAAGCTTCTTGCAGAGCCAGAAGACAGACTTGCGGATAAGGTATGGAGTCCATTCGATAGTATCTGTAAGCCAAGGTGTCTCAACTCTTGTAAGGCTTACTGAAGCGGCCTTGTCTATAACGATTTTTACGTTGCTATGAGTCTGCAGATAAGAAGCAGGGAATGACGGAGTAACTTCACCCTCAGCTATTTTCTTTACCTTTGATGAAGCGCCTTCTCCCCATGCGAGGAAGAAAATCTCTTTTGCGCTTAGTATTGTGCCAAGGCCCATCGTTATCGCATAATAAGGGACATGCTCAACTCCGAAGAAGTCACTAGCTGCGGATACTCTTGTAGTGTAGTTGAGGTTGATCTTTCTTGTACGGGAATTGTATGGAGAGCCCGGCTCGTTCATGGCCATATTGCCTGTGATGACAATATCCAAACCTCCTGCCGCCTCGATTTCTTTCTCGAATTCGACGCAATATTCTGCGACAGTTCCCTTTACGCTCCTTTTAGAGCTGTCGATAAAATGGAAATTCTCCTCAGGTATGTCGGTCTCATCCAAAAGACACTCTCTGATGAATCTGTAGTGGCTCTGTAGCTCATTGCGGTCAAGAGGGTAGTACTCGTCCATACCGAATACTACGATATTCTTGAAGCTGAGTCTGTTCTCTTTTACGGCCTTGATCATGTCATCGTAAACCTGAAGACATGCGCTTGAAGCCGCAAGAGCCAAAACAAGTTTCTCATTTTTCTTCGCTTTCTCCTGTGACTGTTTGATAATCTCTTCGACAATCACCTTTGAAGCCTCCGCCTGGCTGTCGTAGATCGATACAGGCAGTTTTTCAAAACGCTTTGAATACTCTGATGTTAAAACCATAACTTTTTATATACTTTGTTCTATATTACTTAAACTTCATCTTATGTTAGCGCCGTCTCCGTTTGTGCGCATAAAAGGCCACGCAATGCTTTTGCGTCTGATTTTTATGCTTACGGTGCGGCTTGTCACTTACAAAAACCGCTCCACTTGTCAGCTCTTTTGTATAAGTTTTCTTAAAGGAACAAGCTGTTCGAGCAGACCCTCCATGAGGGCGAGATTCAGCATGTTCGCGCCATCTGATTTAGCGTTGGCAGGGTCGGGGTGGGTCTCCATGAAAAGACCGTCCGCACCTACGGCTACACCGGCTTTTGCGATATATGGTATCATCTCAGGTTCTCCACCTGTGACTCCTGTTGTCATATTCGGTCTTTGAAGCGAGTGGGTTACATCCAATACCACCGGATAGCCGAACTTCTGCATCTTTGGAATGGCTCTGAAATCGACAACTAAATCCGTATATCCGAACTGGCTTCCACGTTCAGTAAGCATGATATTGCCGTTGCCTCCATCTTTGACTTTCTGTGCGGCGAACATCATCGCCTCAGGCGAAAGAAACTGCCCTTTTTTGATATTGACGCACCTGCCTGTCTTGGCGGCGGCCTCCAAAAGTTCGGTCTGTCGGCAAAGGAACGCAGGAATCTGGAGGACGTCTATATCGTATGAAGCGGCAAGTTCAGCCTCCTGTACGCTGTGGATATCTGTGACGATAGGGATATTCAGCTCCTTTCTTATCTCGCTGAGCAGCTTAAGCCCGACCTTGTCACCGATGCCTGTGAAAGACGAAAGCTTTGAGCGGTTGGCTTTCTTATATGACGCTTTGAATATGAAAGGTATCTCCAATTTATCGGTGATGCGCTTTAGCTCCTTTGCGATGCGGAATGTAATCTCCTCACCCTCAATGACGCACGGACCGGCCATGAGAAAGAACATTCCGTTGTTATAGTTCTTGAGATTGATTATTTCAGGTCTCATACTTCTATAATTTTTGCCGCCATACCTGCTTTGGCGGTACGTTGGGCGTGCGAATGTACAAATTATAATTGGTCTAATAGCGGTATTTAGGCCAATTATTCTTGATCGTCCGTCGGATTTCCTCTTCACGGCGGTTGTTTCCTGGGTCGAAAATCTTTGTTCCGCTGATTTCTGCAGGCAAAAATTCAAGGTCTGTGAAGTTTCCCTCAAAATCGTGGGCGTACTTGTAGCCGTCGTGATAGCCGAGTTCTTTCATGAGAGCTGTAGGGGCGTTGCGCAGATGGAGCGGCACTGAAAGGTCGCCCTGCTGCTCTACAATGCCCATGGCCGTATCAATCGCCATATACGCCGAATTGCTCTTAGGGCTTGTGGCGAGATATATCGCACACTCGCTCAGCGGAATACGCCCCTCGGGAAGACCGATTTGCTGAACGGCTGTAAAAGTCGCCTGTGCGAGAAGCAGCGCATTAGGGTTAGCGAGCCCTATATCCTCAGCGGCTAATATCACCATCCTGCGTGCAATGAAAAGCGGGTCCTCGCCTCCTTTGAGCATTCTCGCAAGCCAGTATACCGCCGCATTAGGGTCCGAACCTCTCATGCTTTTGATAAATGCGGATATGATATCGTAGTGCTGTTCGCCGTTCTTGTCGTAGACAGCGACATTCTCCTGGAGGGTGTTCTTTACAAGTTCGTTGGTTATTGTTATTTTCTTTTTCGGGAATTCGGGTGATTCCTGATTCTCATGCCGTTCCTTACTAAATGAATTTTCCTGAACTCCTGAAATCCCGTCGTTCTCAGCTGAAAACCTTCCAATGAGTATATCAATGATATTCAATAGCTTGCGTGCGTCACCCCCACTGAATCTGATAAGCGCTTCGTCTTCCGCTATTTCAATGTCGAACTTTCTTAGATATTCATCTGTAGCTAACGCCCTCTTGATCAGTTTTCTGAGATCGTCAGCGGTAAGTTCCTTAAGTACAAATACCTGGCATCTGCTCAGCAACGGACTGTTTACCTCAAATGAGGGGTTTTCAGTCGTAGCGCCGATGAGGACGACTGTTCCGTCTTCAACCGCTCCAAGCAAGGCGTCCTGTTGCCCTTTGTTGAAACGGTGGATCTCATCGATAAAGAGGATAGGGGTCTTGGTGTTGAACAGAGTATTCTCCCGCGCTTTGGAGATAACATCCCTTACCTCCTTGACACCAGAGCTGACGGCGGATATAGTATAAAAAGGTCTTTCTAACTTCTGGGAAATTATGGATGCGAGAGTCGTCTTGCCGACACCCGGAGGCCCCCAAAGTATAAACGATGAGATATTACCGCTCTCTATCATATTTCTGAGGACGCTTCCCCTGCCTACAAGGTGCTCCTGCCCTACGTATTCATCGAGGCTTTTGGGTCTGATCCGTTCCGCCAAAGGTTTTCTGCTCTCCATAACGCTTTCTGATTACAACACCTTGCGAATTTACAAATTCTTTCGGGTAGGGATGCGTACATGTCAGCGTTCGCCTCATTCAAAATTCATTATATTGCATTAATTTATCTCGGGCCGGCTGTACAGATACGATCTCGTTGGCTTATACGGGCGAGGACATGAATTTATAATTATTGGAAAATGGACGAAAATAAGAATATGACCGAGGAAGACCTCAATGAGGAATCTGAAAACGTGGCATTGGGAACGGATGAGGATAGCGCAAGGAAATATGGCGGAGGGACGCTCTGGAGGGAGATAAAGAGTTACTTTAGGATGAGTACCTCTCTTAATAGCGAAGCTGCTGTCATTGAGGAGGTAAACAAGGGAATCGCATTCCGTGGGGAAAACCTTTGGATTTTGATATTCGCCATCTTCATCGCCTCACTTGGCCTGAATGTCAATTCTACCGCTGTGATAATAGGAGCGATGCTTATTTCTCCACTCATGGGACCTATAATCGGGATGGGGCTTGCGGTAGCCATCAACGATTTGGAGATGCTCAAGAGGTCTTTCAAGAATTATGCTGTGGCGACTGTCATAAGTATCCTGACTGCTACAGTATATTTTATACTTACACCATATCATGGTGCTCAAAGCGAGCTGCTTGCGAGAACTTCTCCTACGTTGTACGATGTTCTTATCGCATTGTTCGGCGGTGCGGCGGGCATTGTCGCTATGGGAACCGGTAACAAGGGAAACGTTATCCCGGGTGTCGCGATCGCTACAGCCCTCATGCCCCCTTTGTGTACTGCCGGATATGGTATTGCCACCTCGTTTACCACAGGTAATCTTACATACTTTATAGGTGCCTTTTACCTTTTCTTTATCAATACGGTCTTTATTGCGCTTTCGACGTTTATCGGTGCCAAGACTCTGAGGTTCAAGCGCAAGGCTCATTTGGAAAAGAATGTCTACAAAGGGCTGAAACGGGGTATCTATATCGTAGTTATTATCGCGCTTGTCCCTGCCTTTTTCACGACGTTGCGACTTGTCCGCGAGAGTGTTTTCGAGACAAATATCAACAGCTATATCAAGAACGAGCTCAGAGTAGGGGGGACAGAGATTATTCAACATACGTTAGACCGTGATTCAAAGACACTTAGCGTAGTGGCTTTGGGCAATGAACTCTCAAATGAATCTATCGAACGTGCCAAAGGCAATATGGATAAATACCGTCTTGGCGGTTATACCCTGCAGATAATCCAGGGGAGACAGTCGGATAGTGTCATGATTCTCAATAAGATGCTGTCAAGCAATTCCTCCTCGATCGACAAGCTTAAAGCTACGATCAATGACCAGCATTCGCTTATAAGTGGCCTGAGGACCGAACTTGCGCAAAAGAACAGGACTGAAGCGCTCGCAAAAGCTACGAGCGTAGAGTTGTCGCTGTTGTTCCCAGGGGTAAAATCGCTTACCCTCTCGAATGTCAGGGAATATGCTCCGGCAGATACAGCAAATGTCAAGAACTATTTGGAGGCGGTGATTACTACAGACCTGAAGCATGGCTATTCAAAGGCTGACAAGGACAAGATAGCCGTATGGCTGAAGAACCGCTGTGCCGCTGACTCTGTGAAGTTGATAGTCATCAATTATTGACAATTTCTCTGCTGAGGCGCAAAAATATTGTTTCAAACTCAGGTTGAATTTTGTCGGCGCAGGATATTGTTCATAGTTTTACCATATAGTAAAACGAACATATCATGCTAAAAATCGCAGTTCAGGCCAAAGGAAGATTACACGATGATTGCGTAGGACTTCTAAACGACAGCGGTATTTCCATTACCTCTGGAGTCCGTATGCTTCTCTCTCACGCACAGGGATTTCCTCTCGATGTGCTATATCTCAGGGATGATGATATCCCGATGGCGGTGGCTATGGGTGCCGCCGATATCGGCATAGTCGGGCTTAATGAAGTTATGGAGCGTGACGCTAACGTTGATGTAGCGATGGAACTTGGCTTCGGACGATGCCGTATATCGTTAGCGGTACCAAAAGATTCCGATTACAATGGTTTGGAGTGGTTCGACGGCAAGGCCATAGCCACTTCTTACCCGAAGATACTCAACAGATTCCTAAAAGAGCACGACATTGATGCGAAGATTGTTGAAATCGCAGGGTCGGTGGAACTTGCTCCGGCTATAGGTATAGCAGATTCGATATTCGATATTGTCTCATCGGGAAGCACTTTGGTACAGAACGGTCTTGTCGAGGTCGAGGTTGTTTTGAAGTCTCAGGCCGTACTCGTGGTGAACCGCGATCTTGCCCCGGAAAAGCTTGAAGATCTTGAACATCTTAAGTTCCGCTTCGAGAGCATTAAAGGTAGCCGCGGAATGAAATATGTCCTGATGAATTTGCCGGAGAATGCGATAGAGAGTGCGCTCGGTATCTTGCCGAGCATGAAGAGCCCGACGCTTCTCCCTCTTGCGGAGAAAGGGTGGTATTCGCTTCATACCGTCATAGCGGAATCTGAACTTTGGGACAAAATCGAGCAGCTTAAAGCCGTGGGTGCCGAGGATATACTTGTGCTTCAACTTGAAAATCTTATACGCTAATGGAGATATTCGTTAATCCTAGTAGAGATGAGTGGAAAGCTCTGACGGAGCGCAATATCCCGGATGATAAATCAATAGAGGAGTCTGTCGGGAAAATCATAGAGCGTGTCAGAAACGGGGGCGATGCGGCTCTCCGGAGCATCGCTTTGGAGTTCGACAAAAACCATACGGAGGCTCTCGAAGTCAGTGCCGCCGAAATTGCTGAGGCTTGCGCAAAGGTAAACGAGCCGCTCAGGAGGGCTGTCGCTGTGAGTGCGGCTAACATAGAACGTTTTCACAAAGCGCAGATGCCTTCGGCGGTAGATATAGAGACCATGCCGGGAGTGAGGTGCGTTCAGAGGCCTGTACCGATAAGGCGGGTAGGACTTTATATACCTGGTGGAAGGGCACCGCTTTTCTCGACGGTGCTGATGCTTGCGATTCCCGCTAAGATTGCAGGTTGTGAAGAGGTAATCCTATGCACTCCGCAAAGTAATGACAATCCGATTTCGCCTGAAATACTCTATGCCGCAACTTATTGCGGTATCCGCAAGATCTACCGCATAGGCGGAGCACAGGCAATAGCGGCAATGGCCTATGGTACAGAGAGTGTCCCTAAGGTTGACAAGATCTTCGGTCCGGGAAACAGATATGTGATGAAAGCCAAGCAGATGGTCAGCCGTAATGTGGCGATTGATATGCCGGCAGGGCCGAGTGAAGTCTTGGTCATGGCTGATGAGACGGCGAGGGCGGAATTTGTTGCGGCCGATATGCTCTCTCAGGCGGAGCATGGTCCTGACAGCCAGGCTGTATGCGTATGCTCCGACAAAGCATTGGCAGAAAAGATAATGGAAGAGACCGAATCGCTCAGGCGGAGGCTCAGCCGCAGCGAAAGTATCGGACAATCGCTGAAACACAGCCGTATTGTAGTATTCGGCAATAGGGATGAGATGATAGATTTCGTCAACGAATACGGCCCGGAGCATCTGATTATCTCTATGGCCGAACCGTGGACGGTAGCGGAGAAGATTACCGCCGCAGGGAGCGTCTTTATCGGTAATTATTCGCCTGAGAGCGCAGGAGATTACGCTTCAGGTACAAACCATACACTCCCGACAAACGGATGGGCGCACAGTTGCAGCGGAGTCAATATAGACAGCTTTATGAAGAAGATGACATTGCAGGAGCTTAAACCGCAAGGTCTTAAAACTTTGTCGGAAACTATAGTGACAATGGCGGAGGCAGAAGGGCTGGATGCCCATGCCTTGGCCGTAAAAATCAGGATGGGCTTATGAAAGATCCCCTTGAATATGTAAGGCCGAATATTCTCGCCTTAGAACCATATAGCACGGCTCGTGACGAGTGTAGGGCCGATGATATCTCGGTCTGGATAGACGCTAACGAAAACCCTTTTGACAACGGTGTAAACCGCTATCCCGACCCGCATCAGAAAGATCTTAAGAATACCATCGCCCGGCTTAAAGGGGTGCGGTCTGAGCAACTCTTTATAGGAGGCGCAGGGAGTGATGAGGCTATAGACTTAGCTTTCAGGATATTCTGTCGTCCGGGGGTGGACAATGCGATAACTATTGCTCCTACATACGGAGTTTATGGCGTAAGCGCCGTCACAAATGATGTGGAACTGCGCACAGTGCCTCTTGGCGAGGATTTCAGTCTGCCTGTCGAATCGCTTTTATGTGCGGCGGACAGCAACTCTAAGCTGATGCTGATATGTAGCCCTAATAATCCAACCGGCAACGCTTTTGGTAGGGATGATCTGCTCTATCTTGCAGAACAGTTCGATGGAATTGTTGTAGTGGACGAGGCTTATGTCGATTTTTCAGAGAAAGGCTCGGTCGTAGGCTATATAACCTCTCATCCGAATATCATTGTGCTTCAGACCTTTTCGAAGGCTTGGGGTATGGCCGGCATGAGATTGGGCATGGCTATAGCCGATGAGCGTGTGGCGGAGCTGTTCGCCCGTGTAAAATACCCTTATAATGTCAACGGCCCGACGCAAACCGCCGCAATCAAGCGTATAGGAAGTACAGATGTGAAAGCGATGGTCGAGGAGATTCTCGAAGAGAGGGAAAAACTGAGCGAGGCTCTTGCTGCGAGCCGGAATGTCCTCAGGGTTTATCCAAGTGACGCTAATTTCCTTCTGATCAAGGTGGAAGACGCTTGCGGAATGTACGACTTCCTGGTCCGTAACGGAGTTATGGTACGCAACCGCAGTTCGCTGCCCGGTTGCTCCAATACGTTGCGAATCACTGTCGGTACAAGCGGAGAGAACGAACGGGTGATAAGGCTTGTTAACGAATATACACTTTCCGCTCTCGAAAGTTCAGAAAAAAGCATCCCGACTTCTGAAACAGGGTATGCTGTTGGCTGCGGTATTGCCTCCTGTGGACAAATGGCTGATAAAGAGCTTCCTAAGGCTGAATCTCGTATGGCGGAGACCTGTCGAAAAACTGCGGAGACAGATATCCGCATTGCTGTCAATCTTGACGGCAGCGGAAGTGCCTCAAAGATAGACACCGGCCTTAAGTTCTTCGACCACATGCTTTACCAGATTCCGCATCACGCCGGTATTACCCTTAACCTCACTTGTCATGGTGATTTGGAGGTGGATGAGCACCATACAATGGAGGATGTGGCCATAGTTCTTGGTGAGACGCTTCTGAAAGCTCTTGGAGACAGGCGAGGTATCGAACGTTACGGGTTCGTGTTGCCGATGGATGAGAGCAGCGCAATGTGCCTTTTGGATCTTGGAGGACGTTCAGAACTTGTCTGGGATGTTCCTTTTACAAGGGAATATGTGGGAGACACCCCTACGGAGATGTACGAGCATTTCTTCAAGAGCCTCTCATCCGCTCTCAAGGCGAACATCAATATCAAGGCTCACGGAGAGAACAACCATCATATAATAGAGGCGGTATTCAAAGCTTTTGCCCGTGCCCTGCGCATGGCGGTCAGGCGCAACCCGGCATCTAACGAACTGCCATCAAGCAAAGGTGTATTATGATAGCTATTATTGATTATGGGATGGGGAACATCCGCTCGGTCGGAAATGCGCTCAGGCGTTTAGGGGCTGAATATCTTCTTACGGCTGACGCTGATGAGATCCGCTCTGCGGACAGGGTTATACTGCCGGGAGTAGGGCATTGCGGAGAGGCGATGGCCAAACTCAGGGAGAGCGGATTGTGCGAGACTATCATAGATTTACGCCGTCCTGTACTTGGAATCTGCGTAGGGATGCAGCTGATGTGCAGGCATACGGACGAGGGTGACGCTGAATGTCTTGGCATATTCGATACCGATGTCGTGAGGTTTGCGCAAACC
>CAMGTS010000021.1 GCA_946062035.1 uncultured Bacteroidales bacterium | reverse complement strand
TGGGAGGGGATGCATATATATGTGGATCCTTATGGTGATGTTTTCGACTATACCGGGTGCAAAAAGGCGGATCTGATACTTATTACTCATGCTCACACGGATCATTACGATACGGCCGCAATCGAAAAGATAGCGACCCCTAATACGACGTTCATTGTGAGCAAGGGCGTGGCCACTTGCCTGGAAAATGACCTTATCAATCTGAAGATCGACGGAAAGAAACTGAATCTGGATGACAACCCGTTGAATGTAGACCCTTCGACGAATCTTGCGAATATGCTTCAAATACCGAAGCTTCGCCATAGCAAAATAATAACTCTCAGAAACGGTGAAAGTGTCTCATCGTTAGGGCTTACTATAACCGCATTTCCGGCATATAATATCAAGAGAAAAAGAGAGAACGGAAAACCTTTCCATCTGAGAGGCGAGGGGAACGGATACATTATCAAGATGCAGGACTTCGAGATATACTTTGCGGGAGATACGGAGCTTATACCTGAAATGTGCTCATTAAGCCCTGAATCCCAGACAATCAAAAGAGGGGTAGATGTAGCGTTCCTGCCGAAGAATCTTCCTTATACGATGAGTGATGAGGAGTTTGTTGAGGCTGCGAATCTTATCCGCCCTAAAAACCTCTTCCCGATACATTATTTCGATATAGACCCTAAGGCTCTTGCCAAAAAACTCGATACGGGAATATGCCTGTATGTCCACGGCAAGCAGATAGTCTGAAACTTTATATATCTACGTTGTAGCTTGAATATGAGGCTGATAGAATGTGTGCCGAATTTTTCGGTCGGTCGTGACGCTTCCGCCGTTGAGAAGATTGCCTTTCATTTCAGAGAATTTCCCGGGATAAAGCTGCTTAATGTAGATCCGGGTTATGCGACAAACAGGACAGTCTATACCTATGTTGGCACTCCGGAAGCGGTAACGGCGGCTACTTTCGAAGCTTTCAGACTGGCTGGCAGCCTGATTGATATGAGAAGACACAAAGGGACGCATCCAAGGATAGGGGCTATTGACGTTTGTCCTTTTGTTCCGGTTTCTGACGTGACCTTGGAGGAGTGTGCCGAGTATGCCCGCACTCTTTCAAAAAGAGTCGGCGAGGAGTTGGGGATACCTGTATATTGCTACGAGGCGGCTGCTTTTACTCCTGAAAGGGCTAATCTCGCTATCTGTAGAAGCGGAGAATATGAAGGTTTGCCGGCAAAAATCGTCAGACCTGAATGGAAACCCGATTTCGGTCCGTGTGTATTCAACGAAACCGTCGCAAAAAGCGGCCTTTCCGTGATAGGGGCGAGAAAATATCTGATAGCGATAAATTTTAATCTTGCAAATTCCTTGAAAGGCAACGATTCTCCGACTAAGGATGAGATGATAGAGGTTGCCAAACAGATAGCGGCGGATGTACGTGAGAGCGGCAGGGTCGTAGATGGGACAAGATATGGAGGCCCTTTAAAGAAATGCAAGGCAATCGGTTGGTACATAGAGGAATACGGATGTGCGCAAGTTTCCATGAATGTTACCGATATAGATGTTACCCCTGTCCATACAGCTTTTGAAGAAGTCTGCAAAGCGGCAGAGAGGCGTGGGGCTAAAGTTACAGGAAGCGAACTGATTGGTTTGGTGCCGAAGCGTGTTTTAGTTGAAGCCGGCGACTTCTATGCCTCTAAAGACAACCTTGCGGAGCTTACTGAACCGGAGCGGATATCTCTTGCCGTAAAAAAACTAACCCTCGACGACATCAAAAGGTTTGATGTTCAATCGAGGGTAATAGAATTTCTACTTTAGGTATTTACTGTACAAAAGCGATAATCTCGTCTTTTACAACCTTCTGACCCTGTTTAGGGTAGATGAATACCAATTTTCCGTCTGCAGGAGATTTGATCTCCTCCTGGCCGTAGAAAGCCTGAATATGGCAGATAGTCTCTCCGGCCTTGACCTCTGTTCCTTCTGCAGGAGCAGATGATTTGTCAGCGACATCGTACTGCCATATAACCTCACCTTTGACCGTAGCCTTAATAGGCTTTGCATCAGGATATTTGGCGAGAACTTTCTCGACATCGAAAGTAGGAACTTCGACAACAGGACGTTTGATTACTATAGGAGCGCCGGCCTTTGCCTTGAGAGTCTCGAATTCTTTTTCGAAACGCTCTTTTGCTATGCCGCTCTTGTAATCTCTGTACTGAGTCTCGTGCATTGCGAATTCAAAGAGTTCCTCATCGTCCTGACCTCTTTCCCAACCCTCTTCTGCGAGCATCTTCTCGTATCTCGGAAGGTCGTTAGGGAATGCCTCTTGAGGTACTCCTGTATAGAATTCAAGCCCTTTGCCCTTGATGATTTCCACAAGTTCAGGAGCCAATGGCCCAGGAAGCTTACCCATCTTGCCGAGGAGCATGTTCATTGTATCCTTATCGATAGTCTTCCAACGAGGCTCGCCCTTAAGCATGTGCATAAGGTTCATGAGGGCGGTATTCTTCACGTACTGGCTGAAAGGAGTTACCAATGGCGGGTAGCCCATCTTAGGCCATACATACTCTACCTCCTGGAACAACATTACAACCAATTCGTTGATATCCAATTCTTTCTTTCCCTGATTTCTGAGCGAAGCGTTGATAGCGCCCTGGAAGCCTTTAAGATCGGCCATCATAGAACCCATCATACCGCCAGGCAGACCGCAGCCTACAAGGAGTGAGGTCATAAGGTGGTTGCCCGGTGCGATCCAATAGCCTAAGAACTCATCGATGAATTTCTGGGTAAGGGCACGGGCTTCCATATATGCGTTCATGTTGATATCCTTAACAAGGAATCCGGCATCCTTCAGCATCGCCTGAATCGTAATAACGTCAGGATGGATCTTTCCCCATGAAAGAGGTTCCATCGCGACATCGATATAGTCTGCGCCGGCACGTGCTACTTCAAGCATTGAAGCAACAGAGAAGCCAGGGCCAGAGTGTCCGTGATACTGTACCTTAAGATGAGGATGTCTGTCTTTGATTGCCTTGGTGAGACGGCCGAGGAAAGCTGGTCTTCCGATACCGGCCATATCTTTCAATGCGATTTCGTCAGCACCGTATTCAGCGACTTTATCAACGATATCCATGTAATACTCAACCGTGTGAATAGGCGAGTACGTGATACTTAAAGCGGCCTGGGCGATCATGCCGGCCTCTTTGGCATGAATAACGGACCCTTTGAGGTTGCGGTGGTCGTTAAGTCCGCAGAATGAACGCATGATATCTACGCCCTGTGCTTTCTTTACTTTGCACATAAGCGCACGGACATCGTCAGGAACAGGGAACATTCTCAAAGCGTTGAGACCTCTCTCGAGCATGTGGGTCTGAATACCGACCTTGTTAAACGGAGCGGTCCACTCTCTTACAGCTTTGTTAGGGTTCTCACCGAAAAGCAGGTTGACCTGCTCGAAAGCTCCACCGTTTGTTTCAACTCGGTCGAAGCATCCCATGTCGATAATGACAGGCGCAATCTCTTTAAGCATCTCCACTTTCGGAACATACTTGCCGGATGACTGCCACATATCTCGGTAAAGGAGGGAAAATTTGATCTCTTTTGCCATTTTGTTTAAGTTAGTTAGTCGCAAAATTTATGATAAATGGCTTTTCCTTTGCGGTTTGGAGCAGTGTAATACACTGAAATCAACCGCTTTATAAAAAGCATTCCATTTATCTGAATTCAAATTTAGCAAATAGGATGTCAGTTTACAAAAAAATTATATCTTTGCACTCCACAATCTAAGATTTGGTTGTGTTATAAATGGTGGCTGTAGCTCAGTTGGTTAGAGCATCGGTTTGTGGCACCGAGGGTCGTGGGTTCGACTCCCACCAGCCACCCTCAAAAAAGACGGGTCTGAAATTATTCGGATCCGTCTTTTTTGCAATATTACCCTTTTGCCTGCGGACTCAGAAGCGGAATCCTATCCCGAATATACAGTTGCGTTTGGCTCCCCAATATCCCGTAAAAGTCTCGCGGTTGTGCCCGGATCCGTCTTTGCCTCTTGTGATGTAGCGTGTATTGAAGATATTGTTTACTGAGAAATAGAGTGATAGCTCGCAGTTCTTCAATTTGAAACTTTCGCTTAATCTTCCGTTTACAAGGTTGTATGACGGAATCCTGTAAGGCTTGGCATCCCCCTCAACGGTGCGGCTGTACGGGTCAAAATCCGCCCAATATCTGTCGGCGAAGCTCCACTGCAGATTCAATGCAAGATTTTCGAAAATTCTTGAATGTGAGGAACTTCTGAATGGTTTGAATTCAGTGTCTGCGCCTAATTGGGTCTGAGGTGCGTCTCCGACCGGAAGCCCATCACTATATACATGTACTTCAGCCGCAACCTGTCCTGTGTAAGGGTCATATATTGAGGCGCTTACATTGTTTTTCCATTTCCAGCTGCCGATAGATGCGTAACCTGATATTTTCATCCAGTCCGTGAGATTATAGTGAGCGTCTATCTCCACCCCGAAATGGAAAGCGTTCAATCCGGTAATCATAAATTTATAGGCATCCTCTTCCAAAGGTTTGTAAGGGTTGCTCATGATGGATTTGTTGAACCAATAAGCCGCATAGAACGTAGCTTCTACCGCTCCCTTGTCTGTAACGAATCTGTAACCGGACTCACCGAGAATGTTCTTTTCGTTCTTGACGTTTTCGCTTTTGCGGTTGTTCCCGGATGCGAAAAATACTGATGTGTATGGAACTCTGCTGTAGGCTGCGGCATTCAGATAGAAACTGCTGCTTCTTGATGCCTTGTATAATACTCCTCCCTTAAAACTTCCTCCAACCCCTTTTGCTGTCTCGCTGTATTCGTTTCCGGCTGTGTAGTTGTATCTGTCCCACCGTCTGTGAAATGATGAATTGAGGGAAAGTCCAATGTTGAGTACGAGCTTTTCAGTAGTATAATTAAATACTTGATATAGAGTGAAATAGTTTAGCTTTTTGCCGTTATAGGTTCTGATGTAATCTCCCACGCCTTTACGGGGCTCCCTGCCGGCCGTGCCTGCGAGAGATTTGTTTTCATAGTCCTCAAACCAGTAGTCTCCACCGAGCAAATCGGTGATTTTTTCCTTCTCCCATGTTGTATAGTGTTGGTAGTGAGCACCATATTCAAGGCTTATGCTTTTGCTGACCTTCCATGTAAGATTTGAGGTTATCCCATATTGCGTGTTGCCGGCCAGGTAGTCGCTCAGAATATTGGATGCGCTTTTTCCTTCTGCGGCGAGTTCTTTGTTCTCCGCAATGATACTATCCCAATCAATATGTCCGTCTTTCTGATAAGAGATAAGCCTTCTACCCTTGCTTTCCGTCCAGATTCCGCCTCCGTTGCCGGTCGCGATGTATGCGGCTGTATTGACTGTTATGTTCTTGTTGTCGGTGAAAAAATGATTTAGAGTGAAGTATGGCCTGAAGTAGTTGTTCTCGCTGATGGTCTTGTCATGGACTTTTCCTGTCTCATCGGTGAATATTCCCCAGTTTTTGCTGTAGCCGACACCGAACTTTTCTACTTCGTCATAGCTCAGTCGTTGGCTTCTCTGCTGATGCCTTTCGGGAGAGCCTAAGGCTGTGAAAAGGAGAGAGTGCTTTTTGTTGAATTTTTTGCTGATGCTCAAGAGGTACGCTCCCGAATTGACATCAGAACACTCTATATAGCTTTTTCCCCAAGTGTATGAAGCTGAAAGCATTACTCCCCAACCATTTCCTATTTCACCGCTGCTGTAATTCACTCCCGCCTTTGAGAGTCCATAACTTGTAAGGCTGTAGTTGAAATCATAGTAGGATTTCTCTGCGGGACTTTTGGTGATGATGTTTATCGAACCGCCGACAGAATTGTCAGAAAGCATGGAAGCTCCGATTCCTTTCTGAACCTGGATAGCTGATGTCGCATCTGCCAATCCGACCCAATTGTTCCAGAACATGGAGCCGCTTGTCAGACCGGAAATAGGGACTCCGTTCAGAAGTACGGAGATGTTTTCGTTTTTAAACCCTCTGATGTTGATTTTTGCGTCTCCGTAGCTCCCTGTCTCAGCAGTTGAATAAACGCCCGGAATCTCTTTGAGTAGTTCGGGATAGGTTAGCCCATGCGCCCTGTCTTTGATGAAATCTTGGTCGATGGAACTGAGCCGCAACGGAGAACTCCTCGGACTTTTGAAACCTGCGGAGATTTTAATCTCCTTAAGCATAACTGATGTTGTGTCTTCGATATTAATCGAAGTGTTGCCGTCAACGCCGGTTCTTGTGAACCCTAAGGCATTTGCCCCTGTCAGCCACACCATGGCCGACAAGAGAAAAAAAGATCTTGCTGACATAAACAATTTTAAATAAAACAGTTTATCAACAAGGCGCAGTAATAGAAAAATACGTATGTCTTCTTCCATCCAGACTATACTGTCGGTGCCGTAGTCGCAACGGCTCAGCCAAAAGGCTCGCGGACTTTACCGCCGGTCGGGAATTGCACCCTGCCCTGAAGATTGCCGCAAAGTAACAGCATATTTTATCAAACTGCAAACTTGGATGAAGTGGCACGGGGCTGATTTTTTTAAATTTTTGTGCGAGATAGAGCGGTAAATTAGTCCGAATAACGTAAAGCCTTAAGAAAATTAGCGGTAAGGTATTAATTATGAATGTTTTTTATTGCCTTTGATAGAGATGATGCGAGAAGCATCCATGTCAAATCCTAAACACAGTCTATTATGAAAAAAGTATTTTTACTGATTGCGATTGTTTTTGTTTCGGTGTACAGTTTTGCTCAGAATGATGGAACAAAACACGAAATATATTTTGGAGCAGGAGTGTCTCCGATATCTATTCCATCACCAAATTTGCCATCCCAAACAGATGGAGCGGCGGGAAATACAAGATACAGCAGTAGGGACGAAAAACCATCTGGAACTATCAACATAGGGTATGCTTACCATTTGTCAAATTATTTTGCAATAGGATTGAATTATTCATACGGAACGGTAAAACGAGGTATACATATAGGGAGCTCGAATAAGTTGGCGGAAATGAAGAATGACATCCACACATTTATGCTGACTACCAAATACGAATGGCTTCATACCGAGAAATTTTCTTTCTATTCAAGGGCGGCTGCCGGTATTTTGAATTTAAATAACGGCAAATTTTCTGACGTTAATGATCATGAAAGGCCATTTTTGAACTCAGATAAAATTGAGGACAAAAAGGGTTTTGCCTGGCAGGTTTCTCCTATAGGGGTTGATTGGGATTTTGTCAAGAATGCCGCTCTCTTTGTCGAGGGAGGAATCGGCAATTGCGGATTCGCTTTGGCCGGAATAAAGCTGAAGTTTTAGCGACAGAACAATTCTTCACACTATGAAAAAACTATCCTATTTGCTCTTAGTAGCTATTGTATTGCTATCGGCTACGACCCAAGCTGCGGCGCAGATGGTGACGGTCTCAGGATTTGTTATCGACAGCGTATCGGGAACTCCGCTCGAAGGGGCGAATATATATCTGCGTGCGGACAAGTTCGGTGAAACGACCCTCAAAGACGGTTCTTTCAGTTTCAGGGTTCAGAAGGGGAGACGGGTGGAACTTTCGGTAAGTTTTGTCGGCTACACCACACAGACACGGAAGCTTACTGTAACAAAAGACACTCAACTGAAAATAGCTTTGGTGCAGGATAACCGTCTGCCAGATGTCAAGGTTTATGCGTCCCGTCGTAATTTCGGAGTAAGAAGCTCTCAGATGAGTGCGATAGATGTGCCTATAGAGCAGGTGAAAGCTTTGCCGGCTTTGTTCGGCGAAGTGGATGTAATGAAAGCCCTGCAGAAACTGCCGGGGGTGCAACCCTCCGGAGAGGGCAACGCCGGAATACTGGTCAGAGGTGGAAAATACGATCAGAACCTTATAATGTTAGATGGTGGCACGCTATACAATGCGGAGCACCTCAAAGGGTTTGTTTCGGCTTTGAATGCCGATATGATAGAGCGGCTCAGCTTCTACAAGGGAGCTTTCCCTGCACGCTACGGCTCACGTGTATCCAGTATATTGGATATAGGGATAAAGGAGGGAGACTTCGACAGCTATCATACTGAAGTCGGCGTGGGGCTTCTCTCCTCAAGAGTGCATATCGAGGGACCGATATTTAAGGGTAAAACATCGTTCAATGTCTCCGCAAGGATGTCCTACTTCGATGCTCTGGTGCAGCCGATGTTAGAGGAAATCTATGACAAGCCGGATGCGATGAAGCCCTATACGAAGATGAACTATTACGACATTAACGCTAAGATTGTGCATAAATTTTCCGAGCGGGACAAGCTGTCTGCGGTTTTATATTTGGGTAAGGATATTAGTGATGCCGCACCGACTAACAGCCGGCAGACATACAAGACGAGTGAGTTTGGAGAGAGTAGGGGTTCTTTCTTGGCTGACAATTCCAAGAACAATTAGACGGATAACAGTTGGGGCAATACAGTATCGAGCCTTTTCTGGACTCACTCTTTCAGCGAAAAATTCTCGATGAACGCAAATCTCAGCTTCAGCCGCTACAACTACAAACTTAAGATGAGTAATGCCGAGAACAAAAAGGTTACCGAACCCGATAATGCGGCGCATCCTGGTTTGCTGTATTACCTGTTCGACGAAGATTCGTATGCGACATACCGTTAAGGTATAAACGACTATGGGGCGGCTGTTGACTTCTATTTTCTTCCCGATAAGAATCACAGCTTGAGGTGGGGAACGAAGTTTTCATTGCAGCATCTCACCCCTGTAGTGGATGTATATAAGAATACAATTGAGAAGAAAATAATAAATGGCACCGCAACATCCGCACAGCCTGCATACAAAGAGATACGGAAACTCGTCGACACGACACTCGGACACAACAGGGATTTAAAGACAATCTCCCTCTATGTAGAGGATGACTGGAGTCTGTCTGAAAGGTGGAAGGCGAATATCGGGGCGCACTACTCCCTTTATCTTGTAGAAGGCAAAAGCTACCATTCGATAGAGCCAAGGCTCTCGTTGCGATACCTCCTGACAGACAAAATGTCCCTGAAAGCCTCATACACACGTATGTCGCAGGGAATCCATCTGCTCAGCAGCAGCAACCTCGTCATGCCGTCGGACATCTGGGTTCCCGCTACGGAGAATATCCCTATAACAAAAAGCGACCAATGGGCTGCGGGAGTCAATTATGATTTGGGAAAAGGGGTCGAGCTTTCGGCTGAGGGATATTGGAAACTGACAGACAATACTCTGGACTATAAGGAAGGCTCATCATATATGACGGCGCAGGGAGATTGGGAGAGCTTGGTGGCAGTCGGCAAGGGTAAGGCTTATGGTGTAGAGTTGTTCCTGCAGAAAAAGACCGGCAGGACAAACGGCTGGGTCAGTTATACATGGTCCAAATCGCTACGCAAATACGACAGACCAGGGCAGGAAATCAGTGGCGGAAGAACCTTCTATGACGGCAACGACAGAAGGAACAACATCAATGTAGCGATATTCCACCGCTTCAACGAACATTGGGAAATTTCAGCGTCATGGAGCTATATGACCGGTAAGAGGGGTATTATCTCCACAACCGCAATGTATGGCGGTATTATGGAGGAGTTCGACCCGTTCGACCAAATGATGTCCAGTTGGGCGCCTTATTGGCAGGCGATAACAAAACCTGGGTCTGACGGAGGATCAGCTTATTTCCAGCAATACTGCCGCTACTATACTTATAGCGAGCGCAACGGGTTCAAACTGCCGGACAGCCACCATCTTGACATCGGCATAAACTATTCGGCGAAATTGCCGAATGGTGAGCTTGGAATCGGCTTGACGATTTATAACATCTACAACAGACAGAATGTGTCTTATGCGTATTTAGGGTATGACGAAGGCGTGAATGTAATCAAGGGGGTATGTATGTTTCCGTTTATGCCTTCGCTGAGTCTCACTTTAAAATTTTAGATGATGAAAAATGCGATGAAAAATATATATGCGGTTGTGAGCGTCATGATTATTCTGGCGTTTATCTTATGTAGCTGTGAAAAAGTCATCAGATTCAAAGGGGAGAATCTTGAAAATGCGGAGGGGATTAATCTGACCGCATTGGTGTCAAACGATACGAATCTAAGGATTTCAGTTTCTAAGGCATACGTTTTCTCTGATATTCCACCGATCTATTGGGAGGACTTTTATCATTATCAAAAGACTGGCCCGGATAGTTTTTACATGAAAGTGGCGGTGTTGCCCGATGCGGAGCTGAAACTGAGTGTGAACGACAGGAATTATGAGATGAGATACGACCCTGAGAATTATTGTTTTACCTCAGATTACCGGCCGGTCGCAGGCGACAGGATAAATGTCCAGGCGAAGGCTAAAGGCCTGAAGGATGTATCGGCGGAAGCTGTAATCCCAAATCCTCAGAAAATAGAGATAGTCAAATATGAAAAATTCTACGACAAAAAGGTAATCTACACTTCAGATGAGGAATTAACCGATATGGACGGTAAGGACACCATTGTAAGAATCACACTGCGTATATCTGACCCTAAAAATGAGCATAATTATTACAGGCTTAAAGTCAGAAGCTTGGCTTATGATTCCCAGTATATCGAATATTTTGATGCTACATGGGAATATGATAGAGTTACCGATATATTCACTTCATCGGATGTTATATTCAAGGATCCGAGATTGGTTGAAAGTTATGGCGGCTGGGGCGCTTATTTTTCCAACGTATTCGATGACAGTATGTTCAATGGTAAGGAGTATGAGTTCGATGTGGAGACCCGTATGCGCTATGGAGATAATCCGCGCGTGGTAATCGAACTGCAGTCCATCACCTATGATTTTTACCAATACCTGCGCTCACTGATGCTATACCGTATCACTTCCCAGGATTCATATACGGAGGCGCTACAGATTTACAGTAATGTAGATAACGGCTTTGGTATATTGGGAGCGTTAGGCACCGAGAAGCACGTGATTAATTTGCAGAGCAGATAAAAAACATATCAGAAAACCTTGGAAACTATCGCACGGATATTGTCGGCTTTTCCCATAGTATAGAAATGGATGGCCGGAGCTCCGTTCGCTAAAAGTTCCTTACACTGATTTACGCACCACTCTACGCCAAATTCATATAGAGCGGAAGATATCTTTTGTGCGTCATCCATTTTGCGGATTTTGTTGGTTTCTTTGACGAATTCCGCAGGGAAATCTATAGCGAAAGCCTGGGGCAATGTATCTATCTGTTTTAATGTAGAGACAGGCTTCAATCCCGGAATAATCGGGACCGTTATTCCGGCGGCTCTGCATTGCTTCTCAAAATCGAAGAATCTGCCGTTGTCGAAAAACATCTGGGTAATGACATAGCTTGCTCCCTCATCGACCTTTTCTTTAAGACGCTTTATGTCTTCCGATAGGTTCGGAGCCTCTATATGTTTTTCTGGATATGCGCCTACTCCTATGCAGAAATCGGTTGAGACGGGATTTTTCATGTTCCCATCCAAGTATATCCCCTCATTCATCCTACAGATCTGCCTGACCAATTCAGAGCTATGAGAGTGTCCGCCCGGGGTTGGAGAAAAGTACTTCGCACCCTTTTCCGCATCACCTCTGAGAGCCATGACATTTTGAATACCAATAAAATGCAGGTCCAACAGCAGACTTTCGTTTTGGTCAGCGGTAGCCCCTCCGCAAATGACATGAGGTACAATCTCCACGTTCTGGAATTCCTTTGAAATAGAGGCGGCAATGGCCAAAGTGCTTGGTCTCTTGGTAACTACCACCTTTGTAAAAGACCCGTCGGAATTTTGGCGATAGTCGACCTCGTCCCTATGAGCTGTGA
>CAMGTS010000020.1 GCA_946062035.1 uncultured Bacteroidales bacterium | reverse complement strand
CCGTTTAACCACCTCCTTTTTCTTAAGTGTAGGGTTACGACCCTAATTCAGGGTGGCAAAAGTAGAAAAAAATCCCATTTCCGCAAAATCTGTGTACTTTGACATTTTCAAGCCGCACCTTGGATTGGAACGAAAAAGTTTCCCAAGACTTTTTTTTGCGCTTGACTTTGTGTAATTTCGCCAGATATACAAGAACACAAAAACAATAACACCATTTCAAATAACGGCTATTTAATTATGGCAGAAAAATTATTCACAGAGTTTCCTTCCGTACCGAAGCAGGTGTGGGAGGATGCTATCGTAAAAGACTTGAAAGGTGCCGATTACCAGAAGAAACTCGTTTGGAGAACACTCGAGGGCTTTTCAGTCCAGCCGTACTATCGCGCTGAAGACTTGAAGGGTCTTGAGGGATCTAACGGAGTTGCGGGAGTTTTCCCATTTGTCAGAGGCACTAAGGATGACAATAACTGGCTTATCAGGCAGGATTACCTGGTTAAGCAGGATTTCAGCAAGGCGAATGCCCTCGCACTCGACGGAATGATGAAGGGCGTTACGGCAGTAGGCTTCGATTTATCTGAGACAGAGAATGTTACTAAAGCTGACATTGAAGCTCTTCTCAAAGGTATCGAGCTGACTTGCGTAGAGATCAACTTCAAAGGTTGCAAAGACATCAAGGTTCTTGAGTCTTTCATCGCAATCGCGGACGAGAGCAATGTCGACAAGAACAAAGTCAACGCTTCATTTGACTATGACCCTCTCAAGAGATTGAACGCCACTGGTTTATACTGCGGTAAATGCGCTGCGGAGACATTGGCCAAAGCTGTAGGTCTTGTAAAGGAATATCCTAATATCAGAGTAATAGGCGTTTACGCATACGCATTCAACGATGCAGGCAGCAACCTCACACAAGAGCTTGCTTACGGTATGAACATGGGTAGCGAGTACCTCAACCTTTTGAACGATGCCGGTGTATGCGTTGACGAGGCCGCTAAGAGAATCAAGTTCACATTCTCTATCAGCGGAAGCTACTTCCTCGAAATCGCCAAGTTCCGTGCAGCAAGAGTCCTTTGGGCGAACATCGTAAAGGCTTACGGCGCAAAAGATGAGAACAACTGCAAAATCAAGGTTCACGCTGTTACAAGCGCCTGGAATCAGACTGTTTACGATCCGTATGTGAATATGCTCCGCGACACCACAGAGGCGATGAGCGGTGCGATCGGAGGCGTTGACTCAATGGAGGTTCTTCCTTTTGACCACGCCTTCCGCAAACCGGATGAGTTCTCAAACAGAATCGCAAGAAACGTTCAGTCATTGCTTCTCGACGAGTCTCACTTCAATAAGGTTGTTGACCCTGCCGCAGGTTCTTACTATATCGAGGAACTCACCGATGCGGTCGCAAAGACTTCATGGGACTTGTTCAACGAGGTTGAGAACGCAGGAGGCTATATCGAGGCATTCAAGGCCGAGAAGATCCAGGGCGCAGTAAAGGAGATTTCTTTGAAGAGAGATTCAAACATCGCTACAAGAAGAGATACTCTCCTCGGTACCAACCAGTTCCCTAACTTCACAGAGGTCGCTGACAAGGATATCACCAAAGAGGTTGTAACAAGAAAGGCAGCCCCTGTCAAGAGTGGCGACATGATCGGTACTCCTCTTGAGGTTTACAGAGGCGCACAGGCTTTCGAGGCTCTCAGATTCGCTACTGACAACGCCGAGAAACGCCCTACCGCATTCATGGTTACTTACGGAAACCTTGCGATGTGCAGAGCAAGAGCACAGTTCGCTTGCAACTTCTTCGCTGTGGCGGGATTCAATGTTGTTGACAACAACAAGTTCGACTCTGCGGAAGAGGGTGCGAAAGCCGCTTTGGAGGCAAAGGCTGACATTATCGTAGCCTGCTCATCAGATGAGGAATACGCTGATGCAGTTCCTGCAATCGCAAATATCGTCGGTGACAAGGGTATCGTAGTAGTTGCCGGAGACCCTGCTTGCAAAGATGAATTGATTTCCAAGGGAATCGAGCATTTCATCAGCGTCAAGAGCAATGTCCTTGAGACACTCAAAGGTTATCAAACTAAACTTGGAATTAAGTAGCAGGAGGAAATGTCATGAGACCAAAATTCGGAAACATATTATACAAGGATGCAGCAAACGCTTCTGCACCTGAACTTAAAGATACTATTTGGGAAACCGCAGAGAAAATTGCGGTTAAGACCAACTATACCGCAAAAGACCTTGAGGGCATGGAGCACCTCAACTACGCTGCAGGTATTCCACCATTCCTCAGAGGACCGTACAGCACAATGTACGTTCAGAAACCTTGGACTGTAAGACAGTATGCAGGTTTCTCTACAGCTGAGGAGTCAAACGCATTCTACAGAAGAAACCTCGCTGCAGGCCAGAAAGGACTTTCTGTTGCGTTCGACCTCCCTACCCACAGAGGTTACAACGCTGATAATCCAAGAGTTGTAGGTGATGTCGGTAAGGCCGGAGTAAGCATCTGCTCTGTTGAGGACATGAAGATCCTCTTCGATCAGATTCCTCTCGGAAAGATGTCCGTATCAATGACTATGAACGGTGCCGTTCTTCCTATCCTCGCTTTCTACATCGTCGCAGGTTTGGAGCAGGGTGTGAAATTAGAGGAGATGGCCGGTACTATCCAGAACGATATCCTCAAGGAGTTCATGGTTCGTAACACATACATCTATCCACCGGAGTTCTCAATGAGAATTATCGGCGATATCTTCGCTTATACTTCCAAGTATATGCCTAAGTTCAACTCAATATCTATCTCAGGTTACCACATGCAGGAGGCAGGTGCGACCAACGATATCGAGATGGCATACACATTGGCTGACGGTCTTGAATATCTCCGTACAGGTATCAACGCAGGTATTGAAGTCGACAAGTTCGCACCGAGACTTTCATTCTTCTGGGCGATCGGAACCAACCATTTCATGGAGATCGCAAAGATGAGAGCCGCAAGAATGCTTTGGGCTAAGATCGTTAAACAGTTTAACCCTCAGAATCCTAAGAGCTTGAGCCTCAGAACCCACTGCCAGACTTCAGGATGGTCACTTACCGAGCAGGATCCGTTTAACAACGTAGCGAGAACTTGTATCGAGGCTATGGGAGCCGCTCTCGGTCATACCCAGAGTTTGCACACCAACGCTCTTGATGAGGCAATCGCACTTCCTACTGACTTCTCTGCACGTATCGCAAGAAATACCCAGATCTATATCCAGCAGGAGACTCAGGTTTGCCGTTCAATCGACCCATGGGCAGGTTCTTATTATATAGAATCTCTCACAAACGAACTTGCGCACAAGGCTTGGGGCCATATTCAGGAAGTCGAGAAACTCGGCGGTATGGCAAAGGCTATCGAGACAGGTATTCCTAAGTTGAGAATCGAGGAGGCCGCCGCACGCAAGCAGGCTCGTATCGACTCAGGTGAGGAGACTATTATCGGTCTTAACAAGTATCGCCTTGACCACGAAGATCCTATCAAGATTCTTGATATCGACAACACTAAGGTTCGTAACCAGCAGGTTGAGAGACTTCAGAAGTTGTATGAGACAAGAGACAACGTTAAGGTTCAGCAGTGCTTGAACGCTATTACTGAGGCAGTTGAGAAGAAGAGCGGCAACTTGCTCGAACTCGCTGTCGAGGCTGCTAAGGCAAGAGCTTCTTTGGGCGAGATTTCAGACGCATGCGAAAAGATTGTCGGTAGATATACAGCTAAAATACGTATGAATGTAGGTGTTTACTCTTCAGAAGTCAAGAAAGACAAGGAATTCGAGAAGGCAAAAGAGATGGTTGCCGAATTCGCTAAGAAAGAGGGAAGACAGCCACGTATCATGGTTGCCAAACTTGGTCAGGACGGACACGACAGAGGTGCCAAAGTCGTTGCGACTGGTTATGCAGACTGCGGTTTCGATGTCGATATGGGACCATTGTTCCAGACACCGGCCGAGGCCGCTAAACAGGCTGTTGAGAACGATGTACATATCGTCGGAGTCTCTTCTCTTGCTGCAGGCCACAAGACACTTGTCCCTCAGATTATCGAAGAGCTTAAGAAGCTTGGACGTGAGGATATTATAGTGATTGCAGGTGGTGTTATTCCTGCACAGGACTACGATGCCCTCTACAAGTCTGGTTGCGCCGCTATCTTCGGTCCTGGAACAAGAATCTCTTATTCTGCTATCAAGATGATGGAACTTCTCAACCAGAGATTCGAGGAATAATCCTGATAATTCGGGTGTCAGGAGATGATATTCCGGCACTCTTGCAAGACGGAAGGTGGTATGCCGCTTTGGGCGCACCACCTTTCTTTTTTTGTAACTTCGCAACTCCGCACGACGCATACCGTAAAGAATAAGGCTGCGTCCGATTTGCGGTTTACCATCAATATTTTACGAAAATGAATAGAGCTGTACTGACTATCTTGCTGCTTGTTGTATCCAACAGTTTCATGACTCTCGCCTGGTACGGGCATCTGAAATTCAAAACGGGGAGCCTGTTGCCAAGATGGGGACTTTTCGGAATAATCATAATAAGCTGGATCATCGCCTTTGCCGAGTATTGTTTTCAGGTCCCGGCTAACAGAATAGGATTCAACGAATTCGGCGGGCCGTTTAGCCTTGTACAACTCAAAGTAATACAGGAGGTTATCTCACTTTCTGTATTTGCGCTTTTCGCCATCGTGATGTTCAAGACGCAGACTCTTAACTACAATCACGTTATCGCGTTCATACTGCTGATAGGCGCTGTGTTCTTTATGTTCAGAAACTAATGGCACAAGATACTTAAGAAACTACTTTGTTATATTTTCAAATACTGCTATCTTCGCAGACTATCTCAGAGAACTGAGCCTAAACTTTGATTACCTATGGCAATAGCGAATAATGTTATGATTGTCCGTCAGCAGTTGCTGGCGAAACTGATTGAAATGTGGAAAGAAGACCGTCTCGTTGAGGATATCAACCGCCTTCCTATCCAGCTCAGCCCAAAGAACAAAAAAGTTCTCGGACGCTGCTGTGTCCACAAGGAGAGGGCGGTATGGAGATATAAGAGCCTTCCTCTTCTCGGATTTGACATGTCCGACGAAAAAGACGAACTCACACCACTTTCACAATTCGCGCAAGAAGCTCTGACCCGTAAAAACCCTACAAAAGAGAATCTGGTCTGCGTCATAGATGAAGCGTGCTCTTCATGCGTAAAGACAAACTACGAGGTCACCAATCTTTGCAGGGGTTGCGTGGCGAGAGTCTGCTACATGAACTGCCCTAAGAACGCTATTCACTTCAACAAGGAGGGCAAGGCTGAGATAGACCACGACCTTTGCATAAGCTGCGGTAAATGTCATACAAGTTGTCCGTATCACGCCATTGTCTACATACCGGTTCCATGCGAGGAGTCATGCCCTGTAAAGGCAATCAGCAAGGATGCTGACGGTGTAGAGCACATTGATGAGAGCAAATGTATCTATTGCGGAAAGTGCATCAACGCCTGTCCGTTTGGTGCGATATTCGAAATCAGCCAGGTTTTTGACATCCTGCAGAGATTAAAGGATGGCAAGGAGGTGGTCGCTATGGTAGCCCCTTCAATTCTTTCTCAATTTGGCGATGTACCGACAGAAAATGTCTATGGAGCACTCAAATCCATTGGATTTAAAGACGTTATCGAAGTCGCCGCAGGTGCGATGGACACGACAAGAATAGAGGCCGAGGAACTGAAAGAGAGATTGGCTGAAAACGGAAGTTTTATGACTACGAGCTGCTGCCCTTCATGGATAGAACTTGTCAGAAAACATATTCCTGAAATGTCTGAGCATGTCTCTACGACCGGTTCACCGATGTACTATACAGCACTTATCGCCAAGCAAAAATATCCTGATGCGGAGACAGTTTTCATCGGTCCTTGCCTTGCCAAGAAAAAGGAGACCAAAGACAATCCTAATGTCGATTTTTGCCTTACTTTTGAAGAGATAGGCTCGATGTTCGCAGGTTTGCATATAGACCTTGAAAAGGTTGAACCATATACTCCTGAAATCAAATCATACAAGGCGGCACATGGTTTTGCACAGACAGGCGGTGTTATAGAGGCTGTGAGATATTATCTCAACGAACCTGATTTAAAGGCGCTTCAAGTCGCCAATATCGACAAGAGAACTGTCAACCAGTTACGTGCATGGGCGAAGACAGGAAAAGCCCCGGCACCTTTCGTCGAAGTCATGTCATGTGCAGGCGGTTGCGCTACAGGCCCTCTTATCTATAACGATCCGACCACCGCTCTGAGAAATCTTAACGCCGCTTTGGCGAAGATGAAAGAGTAATATCGTCCGCAAAACTTAACATTCGGCAATAAATTGAACAGTCGGCACTTACAAAGCCGGCTGTTATTTTTTACATGTTTTCTCACCCAAACATGGACTTGGAATTTTGCACGAAAGGAAGAAACCTTTACTTTTGCAGAGCAATGAGAAGCATGATTGAATTACATATTGTCACATCAACCCGAATGCATCGCCAAGATGCATATATTCTCTCGCTATCTTAAAACAGCGTGACGACAATTGTCGCACGCCCAATCCAATCAAAATCAATATAAAACCATTACTCCCGTGCACTTGTGCCGGGCAGCTATAAACGGATAATACAATGTCTAAATATAAATTTGAAACATTACAGATACATGCGGGTCATAGAAATGATCCTACAACGGGAGCGGTTGCGACTCCGCTCTATCAGACTTCCGCATACGCATTCAAGAATGTAGAACACGGACGCAGGATATTCGCTTTAGAAGAGGATGGAAACATCTACAGCAGACTCACAAATCCGACAAACAGCGTTTTTGAGGAGAGAATCGCCGCACTTGAAGGCGGTGTAGCGGCAGTTTCAACTTCATCCGGAATGGCCGCGATTTTTCTGACAATACAGACTTTGGCGGAAGCCGGAGACAATATCGTAAGCTCCACTGATCTTTATGGCGGTTCATACAGCCTTTTCAAGGGAACTCTTCCCAAGCTTGGCATAAATGTAAGGTTCGCAGATGTAAAAAATCCTCAAAGTTTTGAAAATCTGATAGATAGCAAAACAAAGGCGGTATATGTGGAGACTATCGCCAACTCCGATCTGTCAACACCTGATTTCGAGAAGATTTCCGCAATAGCGAAAAGGCATGATGTGCCGTTGATTGTAGACAATACCGTCGCATGCGGAGGATACCTTTGCAGACCGATAGAGTTTGGAGCGAATATCGTGGTGCATTCAGCTACAAAATGGATTAACGGACACGGAAACTCTATAGGAGGGATTATAGTAGACGGAGGTAACTTCAACTGGGACAATGGCAAATTTCCTACCCTGTCAGAGCCGAATGAAGCCTATCACGGCCTCTCATTCAGCAAGAGTTTCGGAGCGTCCGCCTTCGCCGTGAAAGCGAGGGCTATAGGACTCAGAGACTTCGGTTGCTGCCTTAGCCCATTCAACGCATTCCTTGCATTGACCGGTGTGGAGACTTTGTCATTAAGGGCCGAAAGAATTTGTGAGAACTCATTGAAAATAGCGGAATGGTTAGAGAAGAACCCTAAAGTGGAAAAAGTCCTCTATCCGGGACTCGAAAGCCACCCTACTCACGCTCAAGCCGAGAAGTATCTGCACAACGGTTTTGGAGGAATCATATTTTTTGACCTTAAAGCCGACAGGAAAGAGGCTGGAAAAGTTGTCGATAACCTAAAAATATTTACATTGCTCGCCAATATTGGAGACAATAAGTCGCTGGTTGCGCATCCGGCGACAACGATACACTCTCAACTTACTGATAAAGAGCTTGAAGAGATCGGTATAGGAGCCGGGACACTTCGACTCAGCATCGGTATCGAGAATGTAGACGACCTTATCAATGACCTCAGTGAGGCTTTTAGTGTACTCGATTGAGTTTAAACAGAAACAGGTGGATGATTTAGTAAAAGTAGTGTTGTGCATTTGCCTGTCAAAGAGAGAATTAGATTAAGTATCATTAAATGATGAACGGGAATTTGATAAAGAAAGTTTTTAAATACGGCAGACCTTTTAAGATGGAGTGTGGAGCCGAGCTTCCTGAACTTGAGATATGTTATCATATTTCTGAGGACTACGCTCCACACAACGGGAAAAAGGTCATTTGGATTGCCCACGCTCTTACAGCGAACTCAAATCCGGAAGAGTGGTGGGATACGCTTGTAGGTAATGGAAAATTTTTCGATTCGGAAAAATACACCATTGTATGTGCCAATATTTTAGGCAGTTGCTATGGTACTACGGGACCGGCGAGTGTCAATCCGGAAACAGGTCGGAAATACCTGCTCGAATTTCCACACATCACGATAAGGGATGTGGTAAACATGATGATCATCCTACGCAAAGAGCTGAAAATAAGCAATATCGATTTGCTTATCGGAGGTTCTGTAGGAGGATTCCAGTGTTTGGAGTGGGCTATTATAGAACCTGATGTTATTGAAAACTTATGCGCATGTGCCTGTAATGCGAGGATATCTGCCTGGCATACGGCATATAACGAAAGTCAGAGGATGTGCTTGTACGCCGATAAAACCTTTAGCGATGCGGAGAGTGTGGCAGGAGGAAAAAAGGGATTGGCGGCAGCACGAGCCCTCTCACTTATATCTTACAGAAGTTCGACCGGTTATAACAAGACACAAACCGACGGTGAAGGTTTTGCCGATGATGATATCCGGCATCTATGGGACAGACGGGCTTCATCATACCAAAGGTATCAGGGGGAGAAATTTGTTTCGAGATTTGACGCCTACTCCTATCTGAGTATGCTGAATCTTGCTGACAGCCACGATGTTGGAAGAGGCAGGGGAGGTGTGTCTGAGGCTCTTGCCGGAATTAAGGCCAAGACGTTGGTCATAGGGATTCAAGAGGATTTTCTGTTCCCTGTCAACGAACCCGAAGAAATGTCACGGCTCATTCCCGGCGCAACATTCAGAATCATTCATTCGAATTTTGGACATGATGGGTTCTTATTAGAATACAAGCAGTTATCACAGGTGATAAGCGAAGTTTTCTGCTTGCCCCTACCCATTTAGCTGGAGTAAGCCAAAGGATATTACTGATTTAGACAGAGGCATTTCTTGATAGAACATGATAGAATATATGTTCTATAACAACTGAATCAACAATTAGAATAAAAATATGAAAGTAGCGGTCGTAGGCGCCACGGGGCTCGTCGGCGCAAACATGATTAAAGTATTGGAAGAAAGAAACTTCCCTATAACAGAACTTATCCCTGTCGCAAGCGGGAAATCAGCGGGGAAAAAGATATTGTTTAAAGGTAAGGAGTGGAGTGTGGTTACTTTGGAGCAGGGAATCGCAGCCAAACCGGCGGTCGCTCTGTTCTCGGCCGGAAGTGACGTTTCAAAGGAGTGGGCTCCGAAATTCGCAAGTGCAGGAGCGTATGTCGTTGACAATTCGGCCTGCTGGAGAATGGATCCGGGAAAGCAGCTTGTCGTGCCTGAGATAAATGCGGACGTACTTGTGAAAAAGGACGCTCCGACTGAAGATGACAGGATAATAGCGAATCCCAACTGTTCTACAATCCAAATGCTCGTCGCCATCCATGAACTCCACAAAGCGTTTAAAATCAAAAGAATAGTCGTATCAACCTATCAATGTATCACCGGAACGGGAAGCATTGCGGTCGAGCAGATGGACGCTGAAAGAGCCGAACAATCGGCAAGCGGAAAGAGCTGCTATGAAGCGCATGAGATCGCAAACAAAAGCGGGATAGATGCTTATCCATACAGAATAGACCTGAATATCCTGCCGCATATCGACAAATTTCTCCCGGACGGCTATACAAAAGAGGAGATGAAAATGGTAAATGAAACTCATAAGATAATGAGGGACGACAGCATAAGGGTATCGCCTACCGCTGTCAGAGTACCTGTTACGGGAGGGCATGGAGAATCCGTCAATCTCGAATTTGAAAAAGCCGTCACATTGGAAGATGTTTACGAGGTTTTCCGCAAGACGAAAGGGGTGACTATCCAAGAGAATCTGAACAATATCGGAGATACTGAAAACCTCTCATATCCGATGCCGTTATATGCGAGAGGCAAAGACGACGTTTTCGTCGGCAGAGTCCGCCTCGATCCATCTGTAAACAGCGGAATCAACTTCTGGTGCGTTGCGGACAATCTCAGAAAAGGAGCCGCGACTAATGCTGTCCAGATCGCAGAGGAACTCTACCATAGGGGCATCATCGGTTAACCCTTGTTTTTTGTAACTTTGCCGACATGAGCGAACAAGTAAAAAAGAACTATACTGAAAAGGATTTCGAGACCCTCGAATGGAATGAGCACATAAGGCGCAGACCTGGAATGTACCTTGGCAAACTCGGTGACGGAAGTGACCAGGACGATGGTTTGTATGTGCTTATCAAAGAGGTTCTGGACAATGCGATTGACGAATACCACATGGGATTCGGCAAAGTGATAGAGTTCACTTTGGACGAGCAGACCAATGAAGTCTCTATAAGAGACCACGGGCGAGGAATTCCTCTCGGAAAGGTTATTGACTCCGTGAGCAAAATGAACACGGGAAGTAAATTCGAGAAGGATGGCAGTGTGGCATACGGAATGTCCGTCGGATTGAACGGTGTCGGTATGAAAGCTGTGAATGCCACATCTTCAAGCTTTTATGTCCAGTCTTTCAGAGACGGGGAGACTGTATGGGCAAGTTTCGAAAAAGGCGTGCTGAAAGATAGCGGCCAAGGTATGCAGGGAAGCGAAAAAGATGGTACGCTCATCAGATATACCGCTGATCCGCAGCTGTATACGAACTACAAATACAACCTTGAGTATATTGACAAGATGCTCAAGAACTATTCGTATCTGAACACTGGACTTACAATCAAGTTCAACGGCACGAGTTATCGCTCAAAAAACGGACTCTGCGACCTTATAAATGACAACCTGAAGGAAGAGCCTCTGTATGAGCCTATTCACCTTTCAGGCAACAATATAGAGATAGTAATCACCCATAGTAACGAGACGGGGGAGAATATATATTCATTTGTAAACGGCCAGAACACCTATCACGGAGGAACACATCTGTCAGCATTCAGGGAATGCGTGGCAAAGACCATAAAAGAGTTCTTCAAAAAAGATTACGACCCTAAAGATGTCAGGGAAGGCATGGTCGCCGCCGTTGCCATAAGAATAGGCAACCCCGACTTCGCTAACCAGACTAAAACCCTCCTTAACTCAAAATTGACCGACAAGGAGGATAAAGGCGGCATTCCAATCAAGACCTTTATCGCCAATTTTCTTGCGTCAGAACTCGACAACTACCTGCATAAGACACCGTTATGCGTTGACGCAATGCAGAAGAAAATCAATGCGAGCGAAAAAGAGAGGAAAGACCTCGCAAGTTTTACAAAAGCAAAGAGAGCCAAGAGGGGAAGCATCAATAATGAGAAACTAAGAGACTGCAAGGTGCATCTTACTGACAATAACCCACTTGCGGAAAAGACGACAATTTTCATCACCGAGGGTAATTCAGCGAGCGGCACCATTACCAAGACGAGGGATGTCGCGACCCAGGCGGTTTTCTCGTTGCGGGGCAAGCCGAAGAACACTTACGGAAGTTCCAAGAAGGTCATATACGAGAATAACAACAAGGAGCTGAATCTTCTTCAGGCAGCCTTGGATATTGAGGAAGATATTGACAATCTCAGATATAACAGAGTTGTAATCGCGACGGATGCCGATATAGACGGAATGCATAACAGAATGCTTCTGCTGACATTATTCCTGCAATTCTATCCGGATCTTACCAGGCATGGCCACCTATATATCCTGCAAACCC